>JARLGQ010000076.1 GCA_031292675.1 Acidimicrobiales bacterium | reverse complement strand
TGCGAAGCGCTCGTGGCCTATGAACACCTGGGCGCCGGAGTCCTTCACGATGTAGGCGATCTCCGGCGCCACCAGGTGGTGGTTGATGGGGACGATGTACCACCCGGCCTGCATGGCGGCGAGATAGATCTCGAACACCTCGGCGCTGTTGGGCAGCACGAAGGCGATGGTGTCGCCTTTACGCAGCCCGAGCTGGCGCAGTGCGTGCACGACCTGGTTGGCCCGACCGAGCAGCTCGCCCGCCTTGAGCTCGGTCCCGTCCGGAGCCACAAGCGCCAGATGGCCCGGCTCCTCCTCTGCCATCACCCAGAAACCGAAGTCGGTCATCCTCGCTCCTCACCGTGTGCGTGCTGCTCGACCCTGTGCTGCTCGACCCTGTGCTGCTCGACCCTGTGCTTGCTGCTCGACCCCGTGCTTGCTGCGACTCAGTGTCCGGAACTCTTCTGTCGGCTCTGTCGGCTCTGTCGGCTGTCGGGGCCTGTCGTCCGTGCAACTCGGCGCAGCCCGGGGATCCCCGGCACCTCGGCACGGCACCTCGGTATGGCACCGCGGCACGATGCCGCCGACCGTTCCGCTCCTGAATCGGCCGCTCCCGACCGGTCACGCGTCGTCCCGTCCGAAGGTGGTTCCCCCAAGTCCTTCGCCTCCCTCGCGTCGACGGCGAGGACGTTACGAGACTAGAACGTGTTCTCACTCGCGGCAAGCCGCTGCACGGCCAGCTTGCGCAGCTCGTCGGCGCGGATCTTGGCGTTGCCGGTCAGCGTGAGCTCGTCCTCGGCGAAGAACAGGACCTTGCGGGGCAGCTTGTAGGAGGCCAGCCGCCCACGCAGGAAGTCGCGCACGCCGTCCTCGTCGACGTCGCTACCGGGCTGGGCCACGGCGCACACCACCACGATCTCCCCCAGGGTGGGATGGGGGACGCCCACGGCCAGGGCGCTGTGGAGGCCGGGGTGGCGCAGGAGCTCGTTGTCGATCTCGACGGGCGAGACATTGGCGCCGCCGGTCTTGATCAGGTCCGAGGTGCGGCCCACCCAGTGGAGACGGCCACCCTCGTCCACGAACCCGGCGTCCCCGGTGGCGAAGAAGCCCTCAGTGTCGAAGACCTCCTCGGGGGCGACCTTCAGATAGCCCTTCATGAGCGTGGGCCCCTTGACGCGGATCTCGCCCGGCGACCCCGCCGGCTGCTCTTCGCCGCTCGTGGCGTCGATGATGCGGACCACGTTGCCGGGCAGGATGACCCCCTCGTGCCCCTCGCGCCGCGCCGCGGGAGTGTCGGCGGGCACGGAGCTGATGATGGTGAAGGTCTCGGTGAGGCCGTAGGCGGCGCGCGGGCTCCAGGAGTCGTCGATCTTCACCGACGGGTGCCGGCCGAAACAGGTGAACGAGTCGACATGCACCACCGCGGAGAGGTCACGGGTCTCCCAGTGGGGATGGCTCTCCAGGGCGGCGAGCTGGTGCGGCCACGCGTGCGGATTGGTGACCCGCTCCGACTCCAACAGCGCCAGCGCGTCGCCGGGCTCGAACAGCTCCTGGAGCACGAGGCAGGCCCCGGCCGCCAGGGTGGCGCCCATCACCATGCAGTAACCCGCCGTCCAGAAGAACGGGAATGCGCTCCACACCCGGAGGGTGGGGTCGAGGCACAGCTGCTGGGCGAAGCGCCAGCTCTGGATGGCCGCCGCCCGGTGCGCGTGCAGCACGCCCTTGGGTATCCCCGTCGACCCCGACGTGTAGATCACCAGCGCGTCGTCGAAGGGCGACACCTCGGCGGCGCGCCCGTCGCACGCGTCGTCGTCGAGCGCGTCCCCGGCCTCGAGGAAGTCCTCGTAGGAGCCCGTGCCCAGGCACGCCAGCGTGGTGAGGTAGGGGAGGGCGGGCACCATGGCCCGCACCTGCTCGTGGTAGCGGTGATGCGCCAGGTGCTCCTGGTAGACGAGCACGGCGCTGTCCGAATGGCGCAGGACGTGCTCGATCTCGGGCGCTTCGAACAAGGTGTTGACCGGGACGAGCACCCCGCCCGCCAGCGCCACGCCGAAGGCGGCCTCGACCCATTCGGGCCGGTTCCCCATGAGCAGCGCCACCCGGGTGCCCTTGCCCACGCCCGCCGCCGCCAGCGCCTTGGCGAAGCGTCGGGCCCGTGCGCCGAGCTCTGCGTAGGTCCAGCGCACGACGTCGCTGCCGTCCGAGGGGCGCGCCGGGTGGACGCGCGACGGGAGGACGGGCGACGGGTGGACAGGCGACGGGTGGACAGGCGACGGGTGGAAGCACAGTGCTTCGCGCCCGCCGTGACGGGCGACGACCTCGGTGAGCAGTCCCCCCATGGTGAGCGCGCCGATCCCGGGCTCTGTCTCCGGAGGTGGCCCCGCGAAGACGGGCACGGAAGGGCCCTCGTGCTCCGGGGCGCCGTCGCCGCCGCCTACGCCGGCAGCTCGACCTCCACCGGGCCCTTCGCCATCACCGACCCGTCCTGGTTGGACATGGTCACCTCCAAGGTCACGAGGCCGGCACCGAGGACCTTGTCGTAGCGGGCGTCGGTCACCTCGGCGTCGAGGAGGGTGAGGTCGCCGTCGAAGGCGGGGAAGCGGTACTGCACCGCCGAGTGGCGGACCAGTCCCCGGTCACCGGCCCACGCCGAGACGTAGTCGAGGACCCACGCCCCCATCGACGCGCCGTAGCCGTAGCCCCGGGGCATGCCGATGAGCCGGGCGTGCTCCTCGTCGGTGTGGCCGCGCGAGGGGCCGTGGTAGAGGCCGTCGCCGAGCTCGGGGTCCTCCTTGGCGCCCTCGAGGTCGCGGTCCATCTCGTCGAGCCATCCCGCCTCGCTCAGGTGGTCGGCTCCCTCGTGGTAGGTCGAGCCCCACACGGTGAATGTGTAGCCCCGCCACTCCGAGGCCAGGCTGGGGAGCGAGTGGGGCCCGATGGGGCGGGTGAGGAGGCTCTGGCCGACCTCGACCGAGTCGAGTGTCGGGCTGTCGGCCCCGGCGCGGCTGCGGATCCACTGGCGGCGTCGGGCCTCGATGGCGGCCAGGCGCTCCTCGGTCCACGTGGGCAGGGGCGCGGCCTGCTCGAAGAAGCCGCGCTCGCGCGCCACGTCGGCGCGATAGCGCACCGCCGTCGACCACTGCTTGGCCACCCGCTCGCCGCGCTGGTTGGTGTAGATCGTCTCGCCCCGGCTGAACATGGTGGGGCCGGCGAACTTGGTCTCCGACACCTTGTAGTCCACGAAGCGCCGCTTCATGCGAAGCAGGTCCCCCGGGTAGATGCGGGGGCCGGCGAACCACCACTCGTCGCCCCCGAAGATCATGTGGGTCCCGGGGATGTTCCCGACGATGGCGGGCCCGGCTCCGTGGCCGACGTCGCAGCAGATCGTGAAGGACTGCGGCGCCACGATGCGCCCGAAAGCGCTCGCCGCCGCCACCTCGTCGTCGAAGTGCAGCGGGTTCGGGTACTGCATGGCCTGGACCCACCGGCGGATGTCGGTGACGGTCACGGGCTCCTTCAATTGCCCCCCGCCCACGGGCTGGCCCACATGGCGGTCGACGTCGGACGTGTCGAACTCGATGTGCTCGCTGACCTGGGTCATCGTCCCCCTCCTGCTCGCTCGAAATCCTGACACAGGCGTCAGCCGTTTTCCACGGGTCGATACGGGTCGATAGGGGTCGGTCAGGCGGCGCGCCGTCCGGCGCGTGACCATCGGCCCTAGCCGATGACGACGAGCCGAGGACAAGATCACAGAACCTCGAGGTGCGAGCGACGCGCGGACCGGACAGGGCTTGACCAGGGGACCGGTAGCGAGCACAGGGACGGGTAGCGAGCACAGGGACCGGTAGCGAGCACAGGGACGGGTAGGGACAGTACGGACGGGTAGCGAGCACAGGGACGGGTAGGGACAGTACGGACGGGTAGGGACAGGTAGGGGGACAGGTAAATGGAGATTGAAGGGGCGGTCTGCATCGTCACCGGTGCGTCCTCGGGGATCGGGGCGGCCTCGGCGCGTCTGCTGGCGGGTCGGGGAGCGCGGGTCGTGCTCGCCGCCCGGCGGGCCGAGCGTCTCGCGGCCCTCTCCGCCGAGCTTCCAGGATCGCTTGCCGTCCCGACCGACGTCACCCTCCCCGAAGACGTCCGTCGA
>JARLGQ010000075.1 GCA_031292675.1 Acidimicrobiales bacterium | reverse complement strand
TTGCGCGCCCCGCATCGGTATCTCCCCACCCCCGCGCATCTCGATCGCTACCGGGCACGCGCCACGTGGGTGGCGGCTTCCGACCTCGTGCTGGCGGACTCCGAGTACACGCGCTCGGAGGCCGTCGAGCTGCTGGGGTGTGACCCGGACAAGGTGGTGAACATCGGTTGCGGCGTGTCCCCGTTCTTCACACCGGCCGACGGCACCGACAACGAGCACTTCCGTTGGTACCTGGGCGACCTCGAGGATCGTCCCTTCGTGCTGACCATCGGTGGGAGCGACATCCGCAAGGGAACCGAGCGCCTCATCTCGGCCGTGGGCCTGCTGGTGCGGGCCGGGTACGACCTCCGCCTCCTCGTCGTCGGCGAGCTGACAGCGCAGTGGCAGGAGCGACTGACCGAGGCCGCCTCGGCCGCGGGGATGACCGGGAGGGTCGTCCTGGCCGGCGCCGTGGGGGACGAGCTCCTGAGGGCGTGCTACCGGCGGGCGCTGGTCACGGTGATGCCGTCGCTCGCCGAGGGCTTCGGCCTCCCCGTGCTCGAATCGGCCGCGTGCGGCACTCCCGCGCTGGCGTCGGCGACCACGGCCCTGGCCGAGGCGGCGTCGACCCCCCTCGCCACCTTCGACCC
The DNA here is from genome assembly GCA_031292675.1 of Acidimicrobiales bacterium. Lineage (GTDB taxonomy): Bacteria > Actinomycetota > Acidimicrobiia > Acidimicrobiales > UBA8190 > Chersky-840. The sequence continues at coordinate 5,203 of JARLGQ010000075.1, read as the reverse complement.
CGGCGACACCGACGCCCTGTGCCGTGCCCTGGCGGATCTCCTCTCCGACGAGGACAGGCGCGGCGCCGTCCTCGACGCCCAACGGGACCTGGCGGCGCGTTCGACGTGGGACGCGGTGGCGGACAAGGCGGCCGCGGCCGTCGACGCCATGGGAGAACGGCTCGGCCCTTCGGCGTGGGCGCCGCCCGACCCTCCGCCCCGACTCGCGCTGGTGGGTCCGCTCCCTCCCCTCGGCGGCGGCATCGCGCTCTACAACGATCGCCTGTTGCGAGCCGTCGACGGGGCCGTCGCCGTCGACGCCGTGACCCCCATGCACGCGTCGCCCGAGCTGCCACCGGGGGTGGGGCACTTCCCGGTCGACTCCTTCGGATCCGACGCCCGCCCCGCCTCTTACGACGCCGTCGTCTACACGCTGGGGAACTCCGACGGGCACCTGGCGACGGTGGAGGCGGCACTCAGGTATCCGGGCTGGTTGTGGTTGCACGAGGCGCGACTGGCCGCCATCGCCGTGACCGCCCTCGAGTCGCTCGACGACGCCGACTTCTCGCGGTCCCTGGCCTGGCTGCTCGACCGGTCCTACCCGGGACGGGCGCCCCACCATGCCGCACTCCGGGCCGGCCGCTCGGTGCGCGACCTGGTGGCGGCCGGGGTCGGGTTGCTCCCCCTGGTGGCGGAACGGTGTCGCGGCATCCTCGTCAACTCCGAGGTGGCACGCCGGCTCGTGCTGCTCGACCTCGCCCCTCAGGCCCATCACCCTCCCGTCCTCGTGCTGCCGCCGGCCTGTCCCCCCGTGAGCGCGACCGAGCGCGCCGCGCCCGAAGACGATCCCGTGGTGGTGGCGTTCGGCATCGTGTCGATGACGAAGCGGCCCGACCTGTTGGTGGACGCGGCGGCCCTGGCCGGGTGCCGACTGGCTTTCGTCGGGCCGTGCCCGCCGCTGCTGGCGCAGGTCGTCGAGGACCGCGCCCGAGTGCGTGGCACCCTCGACAGAGTGGAGGTGACCGGCACCGTCGACGACCCCGAATGGCACCGCCGGCTCGCCCGGGCCGCGCTCGCCGTACAGCTGCGCGAGGGCACGAGCGGGGAGTCCTCGGCCGCCGTCCTCGAGGCCCTGGCCGCCGGGGTGCCCGTGGTCACCAACCTCGCCACAGCCGCCGAGTACCCCGAAGGCACCGTGGCGCAGGTCCCGAGCGCCGATCCCGTCGTGGTCGCCACGTGCCTGGGCGAGCTGCTGGCGCACCCCGACCAGCGCCGAGCGCTGTCCGAAGCAGGGGCGCGCGTCGCCGCCGCCCACCAGTTCCACCACTTGGCGGGCACGCTAGTGTCGCTCGTGACCAGCTGACCGATCACCGGTCCTTCGTCGGTCCTCCCAGCTCATCTGACCGATCCAGGACGCACGCCCCCGGAGCCGCGCGACGCGATGGCGACAGACGAGAACGGAAACTCCGGCTCCTCGGACCCGGTGGACCTCGACCGCCTGATCGGCGAGCTCGAGACCGAAGCGGCCCGCCGTCGCGCCGAGCCCGGCTATCCCCACGATGCCGATGCCCGGCTCCACTTCGAGCTGGCCCGCCGGGCCCCGGACCCGGCCGCGGGCGCCGCCCTGGGAGAGCTCGTCGCCCGGGTGCAAGAGGCGGCCTCGGCCGACGGGGCCCCGTGGAGCGACGCCGATTCCGAACCGAAGGGCTCGGCGCGTCACCGCCGGCAGGCCCTGGCCCGGCACCTGGCGCAGGTACACGCTTCGGTGGCGTCGTTGGGGCTCGCCGCCACGGCCGCCTTGGACGCCGTCATCGTCCGGCTCGAGCAACTCGAGCAGCGCGTGGCTCGTCTCGAGCCCCTCGCCCCAGGCCCAGGCCCAGGCGTGTCGTCGCCGTCACCCGCGGTCGCTGGTGCGGAGGCGCACGCAGGCGCGGGCGCGGACGCCGCCGCGCACGCCGACGAGACACTCGAGCAGTGGCGCGACACCCTCACCGAGGCGTTGCCGGCAGACGGGAGGGTGCTCTACGCGCAGGCGCGCGCCGGCGAGGTCGTGGCGCAGCTGCGGTCGGCGGGCGTCGACGCCTACGGGGTGACGGGAACCGGCCCCCGGCATCAACCTGGGCCCGACGTGCGCCGCGCCGAGCTCCTCGAGCACCTGCGCGCCGTGCCCGACGGCGCACTGGGCGCCGTGCTCCTGGTGGGCCCGCCCGAGGCGATGAGCCCCCACACCGTCGGTCCGCTCGTGGCAGAGCTGGGCCGCGTGACACACGTGGTCGTGATCGTCTCGGAGGCACCGTGGTGGTGGCGCCTCCGGCTCGGGGCGGTGGAGGCCGACCTGGCCCCGGGCCGACCGCTCGACCCCGACACGTGGTTGCACGCCTTCCACGGCGTGGGGATGGCCGGGTCCGCGCGGTACGACCCCTCGGGCCGCAGCTACCGCGTGGTGGTCCGGGCCCGGGAATGAAGCTCGGACTGGTGGTCCCCCGCTACGGGGAGGACGTCGTGGGGGGCATCGAGCACTGGCTGCGCCTCCTGTGTGAGCACCTCGTCGCCTTGAAGGGCTGGGACGTCGAGGTGTTCACCACCTGCGCCGTGTCCGCCGCCACGTGGGCCGACGAGCTCCCCCCCGGCGACAGCGAGCTGGCCGGGGTGAGGGTCCATCGACGTCGCTCGGTGTCGGGGCGTGACCCGCGTTCGGGCGCGCTCGGCGTGATGGTCCGGTACGGCCCGTCGGTCGTGCCCGACCCCGTCGCACGCCGGTTCGTCGAGCTGGTGGGCCCGGTGTGCCCCGACGTGATCGACGCCGCCGCCGCGTCCGATTGCGATCTCGTGGCGGTGACGCCGTATCTGTTCTGGCCCGCGCCGGCAGCCGCGCCCCGTCTGGGCCGGCGCATGATCTTCCACCCCGCCGCCCACGACGAGCCCGAGCTCCACCTGCCCGTCATGCGCGCCGTGTTCGGCGCCGTGGGCGGGCTGGCGTACAACTCCTACGCCGAGCAGGCGCTGGTCGAGCGCACCTTCCGCGTGGCCCATCTCCCGGCCGGCGTGATCGGCGCCTCGGTCGTCGAGGGGACCGGTGAGCCCGAAGCCGCACGCGCCGCTCTCGGGCTCGCGCCCGGTGAGCGGTTCGTCCTCTGTGTCGGCCGCGTCGAGCGCGCCAAGGGGTCTCACGTGTTGGCGGAGATGTGGCGCCTGTACCGCAGCCGGCGCCCCGGCGCCCCCCGGCTCGTCCTGCTCGGACCGGTCCACGAGGCACTCCAAGGCGACGACGACGTCGTCGTGGCCGGGCGCCAACCCGAACCCGTCAAATGGGGGGCGTTCCAGGCCTGCGAGCTCGCCGTCTCGCCCTCGGCATGGGAGTCCTTCAGCCTCGTCGTCCTCGAGGCGTGGCTGGCCGGTGCCGCGGTGCTGGTGAACAGGCGGTGCGAGGCCACACTCGAACATTGCCTGCGCAGCCGGGGCGGGATGTCCTTCTTCGACTACGCCGACTTCGAGACGGTGGTCGACCGGCTCTTGGGCGACAGACGACTCCGGGAACAACTCGTGAGCAACGGCCGGTCCTACACCAGGCGAGTCTTCGACTGGTCGGCCCTCGTCGACCGCTACGAAGCCCTGGCCGACCGCGTGCTGGCGACAACGGCGCTGGGCACGACCGTCACGACGGGCTGACCGACCGGAACGTTAGGATGAGCCGCGTGGGCCGTCCTCCCCTCTTGTCCCGAGTGGCGGCACGCGCCCGCCGGGCCCTGGGCATGGACGACGTGTCGCGGAGGCTCGACACGATCGAGGCGGGCCTCGCCGCCCTCCATGCAGACCGGTATCCCCACGGACCGCTCTATTTCGGCGATCACACGGCGTTGGTCGCCACCCGCTGGGGTGCCAAGATGCTCGTGGACACGCGGGACGCGGCCATCGCCCCGTGGATCGTGCTCGACGGCCTGTGGGAGACCCACGTCACCGACTGGTTGCAAGAGACCCTCCGGCCCGGGCAGGTGTTCGTCGACGTGGGGGCCAACGTGGGCTACTTCACGCTGCTGGGCGGGATGCTGGTGGGACCGCAGGGACGGGTCGTGGCGGTGGAGGCCCATGCCGGCCTGGCCGAGCTGCTGCGCCGGAACGTGATCATGAACGGGCTCTACGGGTACGTCACGACGTGGCATCGCGCCGCGTGGTCGACCACGACGAGCCTGCAGCTCCATCAACGCCTCAATTTCTCCGGCGCCTCCAGCGTCGGAGCCATCGGGCAGGAGGCCCTCGACCGTCTCGGTGACACCGAGGAGATGGTCGAGGTACAGGCCGTCCCCGTCGACGACCTCCTCCACGGGCTCCCTCTTGTCGACGTCCTGAAGATGGACATCGAAGGCGCCGAGCTCCAGGCCTTCACCGGCTTGTCGCGGACGCTCGATGCCAGCCGGGACATCTCGATCATGTTCGAGTGGGCCCCGGCGCTGATGGAGGCGGTGGGCGACAAGGCCGAAGCCCTCGTGGACCTGTTGGAAGGCCACGGACTTCGCTTTCGCCTCCTCGAGGACGGCCTCTCCCCCATCGAGCGCGCCAAGCTCCTCGATCTGCCCTACGGGAACGTCGTCGCCTCGCGCTGATGCCACCGGACGCATCGGTGGTCGTCGTGTCGTACCGCCCGGGAGACTGGCTGGCACCGTGCCTGTCCTCGGTGCTCGCCCAAGCCGGCGAGGTCGTGGTCGTCGACAACGGGTCCGCGGGGCGAGAAGCATCCACGGTGGGCGCGGCGATGGGAGCGAAGGTGGTCCACTCCCCTGTCAACCTCGGCTTCGCCGGGGGCGTCGACCTGGGGCTGCGGCACGTGCGCGGGGACGTGATCGGGCTGCTCAACGACGACGCCGTGGCCGGGCCGAACTGGATCGAGTCGGCCCGGGCGGTGCTGGCCGACCCCGGCGTGGCCGCCGTGACCCCCAAGGTCGTCCTGGAGGGGCTGTTCGGAGAAGTGCTCCTCGACGACGAACCCTGGCTCTCTCCCGGGGACGCCCGACCGCTGGGCCGCCGGCTCCGGTCGGTCACCGTCGGAACCGCCGAGGTCCTCGAGGACGTGCGCGGCGCGGGGGTGTACGACGTCGAGAGCGGCGTCGTCGACGGCACGCCGTCGCGATGGCGGTGGACCTCGGGACGCAAGCCCTTCTACGTCCCGCTCGCCGACGCCGCGCCGGCGAGCGACGTCAGGGTCGACGGCGAGCCCGTGGCGCTGCGG
>JARLGQ010000074.1 GCA_031292675.1 Acidimicrobiales bacterium | reverse complement strand
TCGCCGGCGGGCGGCGGCTACCACCCCGTCCGGCCCATCTGGCGCAGGAGGATGTCGTTCCGCTGCATGAGCGAGCGGCTCTCACAGTGCCCGCTCGGGTTCCACGGGCCGCGCACCATGTCGTCGGGAGCGCACAGGGCGGGCCCGAGGGCGTTGACGAGCCGGGTGGCGGCCGAGGTACCGCTGCGGTGCATGCCCAGGACGAGCACCCCCCGGAGCCCTCGCCCCATCCGCGGGGCCCGGGGCCGGGATGGTCCCGTCACCGGCCGTCCTGGGCCGGGGTGCCGTCGCGCACGGGGGTCAGCGGATGGCCGTGCCGGGCGCGCAGCGCCCACTGGGCCCGGTAGGCGAACAGGGCGGGGCGCACCCAGGGCGGCTCGGACCAGGTGGGGGGGCGGAACGACCGGCTCGATGCGGGAATGGATCGCAGCACCTCGACGGTGGGCTCGGTGAGGCGCCGCACCAGGGCTGTGGGCTCCCCGTCGTGGACGAGCTGCCCCTGGACCGAGGCAGCCGCCATCCCCACGTCGCCACGCAGGTCGACCCCCAGAGCGGCCAGGTCCCCGACGACGCGTTGGACGGTGTTCGCGGGCGAGGCCACGAGGTCGGCGAAGTGCACGCACAGAAGCGGTAGTCCCTCCGAGGATCGCACCGCGGCACGCAGGTAGCGGTGCCACAGGCCCGAGCCGTACACCGTGGGGATCCCGTCGCGCCGCTTCAGCGACGACACCACCGCCCCCGGTGCCCGCAGCACCAGCACCACGAGGACCGACGGGCCCAGGACGCGACGCCACAAGGGGAAGGTGAGGCACGTGCGGGGGTCCTTCCACACCCACGGCTCGGAGCCGAACACGCCCGCGAAGGTGTCGGCCATGTCGGGCATGAGGCGCTCGGCGCGCGGCGAGCGCTCCCAGCCCGGCCCGAGCCAGGGCGGGAAGTCCCACGACCGGCCGAAGGCGGCCAGGATCCGGTCGTTGCACGCCACCAACGCCTTGCTCTCCCAGTGCCCCGATGGGTTGTCGTACTCGGTGAGGAGGTCGTCCTCGGGCCCGACGTCGGCCCCGAGGAGGTTGAGGATGCGCGTGACGGCCGAGGTGCCGCTGCGGTGCATGCCGAGGACGACGATCCCGGGCACCGCTAGCGGTCTCCCGCGCCACACGACGGCTCGTCCACCATGGATCAGCGGGCGACGTGTTCGGGGAACGCCTGCTCGTGCATGGGCTCGACGGGGTAGCGCATCCCCAGCCGGCCCCGGGCCCCGTCGGCGAGGCCCCGGGCGATGGTGGCCAGGCAGGCCAGGCGTCGGCCCCGTTCGCGCAGCACCGCCCGGCCCAGAAGCTTGGTGACGTTGCGTGGGTACCACCCGACGCGGTGCATGACATGCAGGTGGAGGTACAGCATGTTGCGCGCCTCGTAGTAGTACTTCCACAGCGGCACCCGGTCTCCTTGGCGTACCGCGTCGTGCTGGACCACCGCACCGTCCACGATCCGCCGCGCGAAGCCGGCACGCGGGATCCTCCAATGGCAGTACTCGTTGTCCTCGGCCCACCAGAACAGCTCCGCCCTGGGCACGCCCACCTGCTCGACGATGTGGCGCGAGACCACGAACCCGCACCACGACCCCCACTCCCCCACCGTCCCGTCGGGTTGCACCGAACGCGGGAAGCAGAACGCGGCCTTGGGGTCCTTGCGGGCCTCGGTGAGGAGCACCTCGAGGCATTCGGGGTCGGCCACGATGTCGTCGTCGAGCACCCACGCATGGTCGAAGGAGCTGTCGGCGAAGTTCTCGAAGGCGAGCGCCCAACCGCCGGCGGGCCCCAGGTTCGCCTCGGAGCGGACCACCGACACCGGGGGCCGGCCCGGCGTCGAGCCCTCCACGCGCAAGGGGGGCTCGCTGGCGTTGTCGACCACGACCACCGCGGCCGGTGGCACGCTCTGGGCGGCGATGGCGTCGAGGCAGCGCGCCAGGGCCGCCGGCGCGTTGTGCGACAGCACGAGTGCCACGACCGAGCGACCGAGCTCTCGGGGCGTGGGCAATCCGTCGCCACCGTCTCCGGAGGGCGCGGACACCGGCTCCGGGAGGAGCCCGGGGGCCGGTCCGGCCGGCGCCAGGGCCCGCTCTCCCACCTCGCGCACGTACCGGGGCTCGATCCCGAGCCGTCCTCGGGCTCCGTCCATCAGGCCGCGCACGATGGCCACCCGCTCGGCGGCACCGGGCGCCAGCTGGAGCCGCCGCGCCGAGTACAAGAGGTGCCACGCGTACCAGCTCGGCCGGCCATGGCGCCGAGCCAGGGCGAAGTAGTTCCGTGCCAGGTAGTACGCCCGCCAAGGTTCGTCGGCGTCGACGGGCCGGTGGTCGCGCAACGCCGCGTTGCGACCGGCGAGGGTCTGGCGATGGGCGACCTGACGCGCGCACGGCACGTCGACGAGCACGGAGAACCCCGCGCTGCGCACCCGGCAGTAGAAGTCGAAGTCCTCGAACCCGAAGAAGAGCTCCGGGTCCGGAAGCACACCTCGATCCACCACGGCGCGCGACACCAGTGTCGCCCCCCACGTCGTGACCTCCACCGGGGCCAGGTCCCCGGGCAGGCCCCGGCGGGGCACGACGTTCACGGTGTGGCCCGAGCGGGCCTGGAAGACCCGACCGAAGGGCACCACCGCCCCCACCGGGCCCACCGGGCCGTCCCCCGCCCGGTCCCCGGCGTGTTCCCGGTCCTCGACACGCGCCAGCAGTCCGGCCACGCGCGGGGTGGGCAGGTGCAACAGCACCATGTCGTCCTCGCACAGGTAGGCCCACCGGGTGGTCGGGTCCGCGAACGCCTCGATCAGGCCGCGCCGGAACCCCCCCGCCGGGCCCGTGTTCTCCGGCAGCCGGACCATGCGGACGGCCTCCTCGAGCGCGGGGTCGTCGAGGCCGCCCTCTCCGTTGACGACCACCACGACCCGGTCGGGGGCAAAGCCCTCGACGTCGAGCAGCGACCGCACCGTGGCGCCGGCCAAGCGGGGTCGGAGGTGGGTGACGACAACGGCGGTCACCCCGTCGAGACCCGCGCCGGGGCCCGGGCTCAGGACAGCTCCCACTCCGTCGGGACGTACACCGGGGACAGCACCATCACTCCGTTGGGCGCCCTGATGACGTTGGGGCCGAACGCCTCGAACGACCCCAGCGGCTGCCACGGCAGCGAAGCCGAGATCCCGCTGCCACGCGGGGCCCGCATGGCTCCCCACAGCGCGTACCGGCCCTTGGGAAGGGGGAGGTTCTGCATCCGGCAGCGCAGCTCGAACTGCCCTCGGGGGAAGGAGCTGGCGTAGCGGATCACGAACACCGGCATGGCCGTGCCCTGGGAGACCCCGAGATGGAACGCGCCGAACATGGGCTCCTCGGACTCGGCCAGGATGCGGACGTTGACCTCTTCGCCCGAGAGGACCTGGCCCCCGTCGGGGCCCGTGATCTCGACCTTGAGCAGGCGCACGCCCGTGTCCGAGTCCGCCGCCAGGGTGGCCTGCTCGCCGACGGACTGCCGGTACAGCGACACCACCTCGCGGGCGGGGCCGTCGGCGCGCACGTAGCTGTCGGCCAGCCACATGGCCCGGTCGCACACGGCCTCGACGGTGGGCAGGTCGTGCGACACGTAGAAGAGGGTGGTGCCGTTGGCCACCACCTGGCTGATGCGCTCGAGGCACTTCTGCTGGAAACGGGCGTCGCCCACGGCGAGGACCTCGTCCACCAAGAGGACGTCGGGCTCGAGGAATGCGGCGATGGCGAAGCCCAGCCGGATGGCCATGCCCGTCGAGTAGAACTTCACCTGACGGTCGACGGCCTCGCCGATCTCGGCGAATTCGACGATGTCGTCGAAGCGGGCCGACACATCGGCTCGCGACATCCCCAGGATGTTGCCGTAGAGATAGATGTTCTGGCGGCCCGACAGGTCGGGGTGGATGCCGCTGCGCACCTCGAGAAGGGCCCCCACGCGCCCCGCCGCGGTGACCGAGCCGGCCGAGGGGAACGTCGTCTGGCAGATCATCTTGAGCAGGGTGGACTTGCCCGAGCCGTTGACGCCGATGATCCCGTAGGTCTTGCCCGGGTCGACGTGGAGGTTGACGTCGCGCAGGACCCAGCGGTAGGGGCGGCGATAGCCGCGCAGCCACCGCCCGAACAACAGGATCTGGTCCTGGAACATCGGCAGCGTGCGGTCGGCCCGGAAGCGCTTCCAGGCGTGCTCGACCCTGACGGTGCCCTTAGGTAAGGTCGGCAAAGTTCACCTCGAGCCGCTTGAACACGACGTAGCCGCCCACCAGGTACAGGAACGACCCCACGATGGCCGGGACCAGCAGGTCCCACTGGGGGCCGAACCCGAGCAGGATCGAAGCCCTGAAGTTGCTGAGGACCGGGGCCATCGGGTTGAGCACGCAGTACACGGGCCGGAACCATCCGGTGATGAATTTGGCCACCAGGACGTGGTGCTGTTCCACCGACAGGGGCTTGAGCACCGTGATGAGCATGAGGAACGGCATGAGGATGGGGACGATCTGCTGAAGGTCGCGCATCGTGACGATGACCGACGACACCAGGAACACGAGGCCCAGGGTGAAGGGGATCTCCACCGCCAGGTACAGCGGCGCCCACACGCTCGTGACCTTCGGCGCGAAGCCCTCCACGCCCAACAGGATCAGCAGGGGGATCACGGCGATCATCGAGGTGAAGGCCGACTCGAGGATCTGCGACATGGGGAAGCACTCCCGGGGGAAGTGGCTCTTGGCCATGAGCGCCTTGTTCGACACCAAGGAGTTGGTCCCGCCCCCGATGGCCCCGCCGAAGAGGCCCCACGCCAGCAGGCCCACGTAGGTCCACAAGATGAACGGCACCTGGCCGCCGCCGTTGAACCCCTTCACGTGCGACACGAGCACGGTGAGGATGGCCAGGCTCACCAAGGGCACGAGCAGGGCCCAGGCGACACCCAGCACGGCCTGCTTGTACTGGGCCCGGATGTCGCGCTCGGCCAGGGTGAACATGACGTCCCACCGCCGCAACAGCTCGCGGGCCGAGTGCAGCATGTCGGGCCTGTGCCGGTAGAGCTGCTCCTCGGGCGGATCGGCAGGCACGAGCGAGACGTCGAAGACCTTGAGCGCGCCGTCCTCTTCGGAAAGCGACTCCACTGTGGTTGACAACGCGATTTCCCCCCGGCTCCGCTCCGCTGACCCACCCACGTTCCGCCAACCTGTCGTCACAGCCTAGTGCGCGCTGTAGGCCAATAGCCACAGATCGCCCCCGTCGGCTGGTCCCTTCGCCCCATGCCACCAGGGAGAATGTCCGTAGCCCGGACCGCCGGCACCGCCGCTGCCGCTCCCGCCACCCGTCCCGGGGTCCTCCCCTCGGCACGGGCCTCGGGCCCGGCCGGCGTCAGGGCTTGCGAAAGGCCGCTACCTTGCCGACCTCTCTGAGCGGTCGGTACCCGGCGGGACGCAAGGCTCGCTCGATGACGAGATGGGGGCCACCGTCGGGCTCGGTGACGTCGTCGAGCACCACGATCCCCCCGCTCACGACGTGGGGCTCCCAGCTGTCGAGGTCGCTCTTCACGGCGTCGTAGCTGTGGTCGCCGTCGATGAAGACCAAACCGATGGGCCGGGTCCAACCCGCGGCGGCCTGCGTGCTGGGCAGGTTCACGAGGTGGACGACCTTGTAGGCCCCGGTGCGGGTCATGGCGCGGAAGAAGGCGGCCCGGTCCTCGGGGCCGAATTGCCGCCCACCGCCGAGGCTGGTGAAGGGTTCGTGGGGCTCGATGGCGAACACGTCGACCTTGTGCCCCGAGAGCGAGCCCAGGCCCAGGGCCACCGAGGACCTCCCCCGGTAGGAGCCGACTTCCACGATGCAACCGTCGGAGACGTTCCGGGCCAGGTCGTAGAGCATGGCCGCTTCGTGGAGCGAAGTCAGGCCCTCGGCCCGGCGTACGGCCCGCAGGTGCGGTGGGAGCCCCAGCTCGTAGCGGATCTTCCGGCGCACACGACCGGGGAGAGATCGCAGCGGTGTCGATGCGGGCATGGCGTCCCTTCGGTGGGTTCGAACCCTTGGGGAATCCAGGATGCCATGACGCCAGGTCACCGGGGACGGCCCGGTGGCGTCCGGGGACGGCGCGCCACGGGGGCCGCCTGCCGGCCGCGGGCCACCATGGTGGCGGCCATCGGACGCGCCCGGGTGCGTGCCGCCAGTCCGAGGGCCAGGGGCGGGCCGAGCAGTGCATAGAGCCCGAAGACCGACTCGCCTGCGGCGTGCGCCGAGGCGGCCGCGTCCATCAGCCGGTCGAAGATGACGTCGGGGGCGAACCATTCCTCCCACGCGGCGCGCGCCAGGCGAGCACGTGGCGCGCTCTGTGACGCCAGGGGGCGCAGGATGGCGACCACGTCACCGGCGCGTCGCTCGGGGATCCGAACCAGGAACGTGTCCCAGGCCGGGCCGGGCGGCAACACGTAGCGGTCCGAGATGAGCACGGGTGCCACTCCGAGGCTCATGGCTTCGAACAGGCGCAACGTCCCCGTGCCCACCCCGCGCGGGCACAGCACGAACCGGGAGGAGAGCATGGTGGCCACGTAGCCGGCCTGGCCCCCTGCCTGATCGGAGGCCGGCTGATCGGAGGCCCTCGGGTCGAAATGACGGTACGACGTCGACGTGTCGCGGATGCACGCCTCGTCGGGGTCGACCTCGAGAGCGAAGAGGCGGCGGCGCAGACGTGACGTCGAGGAACCCTCGAAGCTGCACAGAAGCGACTTGGGCACCGTCGCCCCCGGGTCGGCCTCACCGGCGGCGGCCAGCACCGCCGCATTGGCCCGCAGCCCGTAGCTCGACGCGAAGGCATGGCTCTGGACGCGTCCGAGGGCGGTGCTCAGCCCGCGGCGTGGGGAGGCGTAGACGCCCGGTGCCAGCGGGCTGTAGTGATCGTCGCAGGTGTAGACGGTCGTCTTGTGGCGGAACCGCCGGTACAAGGGGTGTCCGGTGAGGAGGTGGCGGTCGCGGGTGAAGCTCCCACAGAGCACG
>JARLGQ010000073.1 GCA_031292675.1 Acidimicrobiales bacterium | reverse complement strand
GAGTACTCCTCGGCCGTGATCGCCGGACGGTTACGCATCCCGAGCGCGCAAGTCGCCATCTCTCTGGCCGAGGGCGAAGCCGCATCGATCGCTTCGGCCGCGCCGGCACTCGAGGAGCAGCGACAGGGCCTCGTCGAAGAGTTGTGGGCCTCCCCGTACCTGACCCGCTTCCCCGCCTCGCTCGACCCGTCCTCATTCCCCACCACGGTCCGCTTCCGCGAGCCGCCACCGCCGGCGCCGTCGGGCGTGCCGCTCCAGGATTGGTGGGACGGGTCCACCGCCCCGCTCCTCTACCTGACGTTCGGGACGGTGCTCGGCCACATGTCCGTCGCGGCCGGGGTGTACCGGACGGCGGTGCAGGCGGTCGAGAGCCTCGACCTCCGGGTGCTGCTCACCGTGGGCCGTCAGTTCGATCGTTCGCACCTCGGTCCGGTCCCGGCCCACGTCCACGTCGAACCCTGGGTGGACCAGGCCGACGTCTTCCCCCGCGCCGATCTGGTGGTGTGCCACGGGGGGTCGGGGACGGCGTTCGGCGCCGCCGCCGCCGGCGTGCCCGTGGTGGTGGTACCCGTGTTCGCCGACCAGTTCGTCAACGGTCGGCGCATCGCCGCGACGGGAGCCGGGCTGGTCGTCGAGGCGGATCCCCGTCGCACCGGCGGACCCCGCCGCGTGATCGCGCAAGGGGACGCGCCGCGCCTCACCGCGGGGATCGAGACGGTGCTGGGAGACCCCTCCTACCGGCGACAAGCCCGTGTCATCGCCGCCGAGGTCGCCACCGCCCCGACCGTCGACGACGTCCTCGACACGCTGTTGCGTGCCGAGCCGCGCCGCGCTATCCCGTGACGAAGCGGAGTCGCCCCACCTGCTGCTCCCAACCGGTGGCCCGCCAGAACCCGGTGGCCCGAGGATCGGTCTCGACCACGATGGCCTGCAGACGCAGCGCCCCGGCATCAACCAGTCGTGTCTCCGCGGCCTCGACCAGACGCCGGCCGAGGCCCTCGCGGCGGTGGCCGGGCGAGACGACGAGGCGATAGACCGAGCCCCGCCAACCGTCCCAGGCCGCGATCACCGACCCCACGACGTGGTCGTCCACCTCGGCCACGACGAGAGCCTCGGGGTCATGGCGGATGAGTCGGAGGAGGCTCTCGGCGTCGTCGGTGTGGGTGGGCTCGGCGCCCGATTCGCGCCACAGGGCGAGCACGTCGGGTACATCGGTTGCTCGGGCGCAGCGGATCGTGGTCGCCATCGATCAATCGTAGGGGCGGTGGGCGCGTCGCACTACGGGCCCGACAACCCCAACATCTCGGTGACGCCGTGGTCGCGTCCGGCGGTGTAGCCGCCGTCGACCACCAGGGCGTGCCCGGTGATGAACGAGGCGTCGGCAGAGAGCAGGAAGGCAGCTGCCGACGCGATCTCCGAGGGTTGCCCGATGCGGCCGAGCTTGTGCTCGGCGATGATCTCCCGCTTGGCCCGCTCCATGCCGGGCAGCCCGAAGATGACGTCCTGGCTCATCGGCGTGTCGATGAACCCGGGGCAGATCGTGTTCACGCGGATGCCCAGCGGCGCGTAGTCGATGGCCATGTTCTTGGTCAGGATGACGACACCCCCCTTCGACGCGCTGTAGGCGCTGCCGCCGGCGGTGCCCTCGATGCCCTCGATGCTGGCGATGGTGACCACCGCACCCCGCTCGCCTTCGACCCGGGGCTGCTCCATCATGCGGGCGATGGCGTGCTTGGCGGTCAGGAACGTGCCGTAGAGGTTCACGCCCACCACGCGGTTCCATTCCCCGGTGTCGACCATGTGCACGGCCCCGCCCCCGGCCACCCCGGCTGCGTTGACGAGACCGTCGACGCGCCCGAAGGCCCGGGTCGCCTCGTCCACGAGTGTGGTGACGGAGGCCTCGTCGGTGACGTCGACCGTGGTGAAGGCCCACGCTGCAGCACCGGAGGGCTCACCGGGGGCGTCGCCGGCGGGGGTGAGGTCCGCGCCCATCACGCTGGCACCCTCTTGGAGGAGGCGGGCCGCACAGGCCCGGCCGATCCCCGACGCCGCCCCGGTGACGATCACGTTCTTGCCCGCCAGCCCGCGCATGGGAACCCCCTCGGTGTCGGCCCGCCGCCGGCGGTTTGTCGCCGGGTGGGCAGGATGATAGGACCCTGCTCCGTGCAGTTCGCCCTGTTCTACGAGATCCCCGTCCCCCATCCCTGGGGGCCCGACAGCGAGCACACCGCGTACAAGAACGTCCTCGCCCAGGCGGTGGCGGGCGAGCGCTACGGATGGGACGCGTTCTGGACCGTGGAGCACCACTTCCTGTCGGAGTTCTCGCACTGTTCGAACCCCGAGGTCCTCTACGGGGCGGTGGCCGCGCTCACCGAGCGCATCCGCATCGGCTACGGGGTGCGGCTCATGCCCCAGCCCTACAACCACCCCGTGCGGACGGCGGAGTCGGTGGCGGTGCTCGACCTGCTCTCCGACGGCCGCGTGGACCTCGGGACCGGGCGCTCCTCGACGCGGGCCGAGCTCGAAGGCTTCGGGGTCGACCCGGCCGAGACCCGCGCCATGTGGCAGGAGGCCATCGGGCACGTGGTGGGGTGCTGGACCAACGACGAGTACGAGCTCGCCGGCAAGTACTGGAAGATGCCCAAGCGGCGCGTCCACCCCAAGCCCCGCCAGGACCCGCATCCACCCATCTGGGGTGCGACGAGCTCCGAGGACGGGCACCGCCAGGTCGGCGCGCTCGGCCTGGGCCTGTGCTCGTTCGCCGTCGGCGTCTCTCCGCAGGAGGTGAAGGCCAAGGTCGACATCTACCGGGAGGCCGTGGAGGGTTGCACGAAGCCCATCGGCGCCTTCGTGAACAACCGCGCCGCCACCTTCACCATGGCCCTGTGCGCGCCCGAGCGCGCCGCGGCCCACGACCTGGCCCGCGAGTCCTTCGAGTGGTACCCCAAGACCGGTGCCCGGCAGATCGCCTCCATGACGGACTGGATGACCGAACGAAAGCAGGACCTCGGCTCCTATGCCTACGCCGCCGACATGAAGAAGATCGACGACGAGGGCGCGCTCGACCTGCTCTCGCTCGAGTACCTGGTGGAGGCCAACGCGTGTGTGCTCGGCACGCCCGAGGACTGCATCAAGACGGTCCGGCTCTACGAGGAGGCGGGCATCGACCTGCTCCTGTGCCTGGTCAACCCGTACAACATCCCGCACGAGGCGGTCATGCAGACCATCGAGCTCATGGGGAACGAGGTCATCCCCGAGTTCCACCGCTGATCATGGACTGGTCCTCGGCCCTGGACCCCGAGCTGGCCGAGGCCCTCGCCGCGTTCCCCGAAGGGGTCGACCCCGGCACACACCTCCGAGACATCAACGTCATCAAGCAGTTGCGCTCCACCCTCGACCTGCTCCAGGCCATCGGGGGCACCCTGCCCACCGACGACCGGGTCGTGGTGGACGACCACTCGATCCCCGGCCCCGAAGCAGGTGAGGAGATCCCCGTGCGCGTCTACGCGCCGGCCACCCGAGAGGACACGGCGGCGGCCCTGGTGTTCTTCCACGGCGGCGCCTTCGTCCTCGGCGACCGCTTCACCGAGGAGCTCCGCTGCCTGCGCTACGCGGCCGGTGCCCGGTGCGTGGTGGTGTCGGTGGACTACCGCCTGGCGCCCGAGCACCCCTACCCCGCCGCCGTCGAGGACTGCTTTGCCGGGCTCGAGTGGACGATGTCGCACGCCGCGGACCTCGGAGTCGACCCCGACCGGGTGGGGGTGGGCGGGAGCAGTGCCGGTGGTGCGTTGGCGGCCTCGGTGGCGCTCATGGCGCGTGACCGGGGGGGGCCGCCGCTCGTGTTCCAGCTCCTCAATTACCCCGTGCTCGACGACAGGATGCAGACCCCGTCGATGCGTGCCTTCGACGCCACTCCGCTGTGGACGAGCGGGGCCACCGCGGACATGTGGCGGTACTACCTGGGCGACCCCGAGGAGCGAGGCGAGGTGTCTCCCTACGCGGCTCCGGGGCGTTGCGCGGACCTTAGGGGCCTTCCCGCCGCGTACGTGCTCACCGCCGAGCTCGACCCCCTCCGTGACGAGGGCATCGAGTACGCCAGCCGGCTCATGGCGGCAGGCGTGCCCACCGAGCTGCACACGGTGCCGGGCGCGTGCCATGGATTCGACATCATCGCCGCCAACGGCGCGCTCGGCCGGCGCGCCATCGAGGAACAAGTGCGCGCCCTGGTGCGGGGACTGGGCCCCGCTACCGGCTGATCTTCGGCCCCGGCCTTCCCGACACGAGCCCGTCGAGCAGGATCCGGGTCGACGCCGCGATGTCGTCGACGGCACGCTCGAAGGTGGCTCGATTGGCCTCGGAAGGAGCACGGTAGCCGCTCACCTTCCTGACGTACTGCAGGGCGGCGGCCCGCACGTCCTCGTCGGGCACGGCCTCGGGGCTCCGAAGGGTCACGATGCTTCTGCACATGCCGACACGGTGCCACACACCGGTGGTCCCGTCCCGTCGCCACCATCGCGATCCGCCGACCGGCGCCGAAGTGTGACCTATGGCCCTGACGACTGACCCCCAACGGCCCTCCATGCGACACCCCCGATCGGCGCATGGTGAGGAGACACTTTTCTGGACAAGTGAGCGAGCAATGACGCCAGCGCAACGCTGTGACGAGATCATCAGGCTGATCGACGAGGCCCTCCAAGCCGGCGCCGAGCCTGTGACCAGGCAGAACCGTCGCCAAGACGGGCGCCAAGACCGGAGGCTGGTCGGGGTGGGACTCGAGAACCGGAACCGGCACTGATGGCCCGGCGCATCCACCACCGCGGCTACTCGTTCTTCTGGGACCTGGTCGACCTCTTGAGGTCTGCCTCGCTCCACACCTCGCGCTGAGGGACCACCCAACCGCCCCGCGTTCGCTCGGTCACTCTGAGCGGGATCCCCGCCCTCACCGCGGCTCGACTCGTCCCGGGCATGATGGCGTCGTGGAGATCAGCCTCGTCCTCGACAGCCGCGACCCCGAGGCGTTGGCGACCTTCTGGGCCCCGGCCCTCGGCTACGTCGTGGTGGGATCGGTCGAGAATTACGTGCTGCTGATGCCCGACGGGGCCGAAGGCCCGAAGCTGCTGCTCCAGCGCGTCGCCGAGCACAAGGCCGACAAGAACCGGATGCACCTCGACATCGAGGTGCCCGACATCGAGGGCGTGGCGTCGCGCCTCGAGCAGCTGGGGGCGACGCGTCTGAGCGAGCGCCCCATGGCCGAGCACGACAGCCACTGGATCGTCATGGCCGACCCCGAAGGCAACGAGTTCTGCGTGTGCCAGGCCGCTGACGCGTGACGCGCCCCGATGGGGAGCGACGACCTCGCCATCCATGATCTTCGGGCCCGCTACGGGCACGTCGTCGACGACGGCAGGGCGCGCGCCGGCGAGTACCACGACGAGGTCGTGCGCGGCGCGCCCGGGGATGGCGCCCTCGAGCACCGCACCGAGGTCCCCCCGCCGGGCACGGCGGGGCGGGCGTAGGCCCGGCCCGACGCGATACGGTCCGGGCTTGTGGGGGCGGGCACGGGGGGAACGGGGGGAACGGTCGAGGTCACCTGGGGGCTGGTCGACCCCGCCACCCTGGCTCGCATCGTGGTGGTGTCCCCGCATTTCGATGACGCCGTCCTGGGGGCCGCGCACCTGATCGCCGGTCACCGGGGCACCACCGTCGTCACCGTGCTCGGCGGGCGACCCCCCGCCTACCCCGCCGAGCCCACGTCCTGGGACGCATGTGGGGGCTTCGGCCCCGGCGACGACGTGGTCGCCATACGCCAAGAAGAGGATCGGTCCGCCATGGCGTTCCTGGAGGCGACTCCGGTGTGGCTCGACTTCCCGGACCACCAGTACCTCGCCAAGGACGAGCGGCCCCGTCCGCCCGAGGTGGCCCCGGTGCTCGAGGAGGCCATCGCCGCCGCGTCGCCGACCGCCGTGTTCCTCCCCATGGGCCTCGCCAATCCCGACCACGCCCTCACCCACGACGCGGGGCTGCTGGCCCGGGAGGCGCTGGGCGAGTCGGGGAACGGGCCGGCGTGGTTCTGCTACGAGGACCACGGGTACAAGCACATCCCCGGCATCCTGGCGTGGAGGATCGCCAAGCTGTTCAAGAGCGGCTTGTGGCCGACCCCGGCGGTCGTGCCCATCGAGCCCGACATGGTCCGCAAGCGCGCCGCCATCGATCACTACAAGAGCCAGCTGCCACCGCTGCAGCGCGACCACGTCCTCGACGAGAGGCTGGACGCCAACGTTCCCGAGCAGTACTGGCGGCTCGAGCCTCCCCCCCAGGGCTGGGAGAGGCTCGCGGACACGGTCTAGAGGAGGGGTCGGTCGATGAAGGGACTGCTGTACGGGGTTCGGCCCGACAAGTGGGATGCGCCGGACGAGTCCAACCCGCTCCTGGTGGGACTGGCGCGCACCCCCATGAAGCTCGTCGACCTCGACGAGCCGCACCCGGCGCGGCCGGGGTGGGTCATGGCCAAGACCCGGATGACGGGGATCTGCGGTTCCGAGGCCAAGCAGGTGTTCATGGACTTCGGCGAGGCCAACACCGACAGCCCCCTGGCGAACCTGTTCACGTTCCCCACCATCCTCGGTCACGAAGTCGTGGCCGACGTGGCCGACGTGGGCCCCGGCGTACCGGGCCTCGAGGTCGGCCAGCGCGTCGTGCTCAATCCCTGGTTGTCGTGCGCGCCACGCGGCATCGACCCCGTATGCCCCTCGTGTGCGAGCGGCGACTACAGCCTGTGCTGGCACTTCACCGAAGGGCCCCTGGCCGCGGGCATCCACACCGGAACGTGCAAGGACGCGCCCGGCGGCTTCGCCGACTACTTCCCGGCGCACCATACGATGCTCTTCCCCGTGCCCGACGGCGTCCCCGACGAGCTCGCCGTGTTCGCCGACCCCTTCGCGGTGTCGCTGCATTCGGTGACACGCCATCCACCGCCCCCCGGCGGGAAGGCGCTCGTGTACGGAGCCGGTGCCCTCGGTACCACCGCGACGGCCATCCTGCGCGCGCTGTACCCCGACGTCGACGTCATGGTGGTGGCCCGCTTCCCGGCCCAGGCCGCCCTGGCGCGGCGGCTCGGTGCCACGGTGGTGGCACCCGAACCGCGCCTGGCACTCATCGAGCAGGCCGCGGCGTGGTCGGGCGGCGTCCTGCAGCCGGTCCGCGACGGACTGCCGATGGCGCATCCCGGCCAGATCGACGTCGTCTACGACACCATCGGGAAGCCCGAGACCTTCGAGGTCGGCGTGCGCCTGCTGAAAGCGCGCGGGACGCTCGTCAAGAGCGGGGTCCACGGCCCCGGACGGTGGGAGTACTCGCCGCTCTACTTCAAGGAGATCACCTGGGTTGGATCGAACGCATTCGGGGTAGAAGAGGTCGAGGGCGTGCGCAAGCATGGCATCGCCCACTTCTTGGACCTCGCCGATGAGGGAAGGGTGGACCTTGCCGGGATGCTGACCCACACGTTCCGGCTCGAGCAGTGGCGCGAGGCGTTCACTGCCCTCGCCGAGCAAGAGAGCAGCGGCGCCATCAAGGTGGCTTTCGACTTCCGGTGACGTAGCCCGGCCCGTCGCGGTTAGGGTCGGCGTAGGGGGGCAATGCAATGGCCAACATCACATTCGACAGACAACACCGCGCCTGCGGCAGTGGCGGATGGTCCCGATGAGACCGTTCGTTCGGGCACTGGTTGGGGCCGGCGTCGTCATTGTGGCGGGAGTGGCGACGGTGACGATCCCGGGTCACACATCCGGTGCCGCGCCACCACCGGTCGCCGGATCCGCCGTGTTCGCCTCGGACTGGCCGACGTACCATCACGACGGCCTCGGTGGCGGCGTCGACCCTTCGGGGACCGACCTCAGTCCGGCCACCGTGGCGTGGACCTCCGCTCCCCTCGACGGGCAGATCTACGGCGAGCCCCTGGTGGAGGCGGGCCGAGTGGTCGTCGCCACGGAGAACGACACGGTCTACGAGCTGGCTCCCGACACCGGTGCAGTGATCTGGTCGACCCACGTCGGGACGGCCGTGCCCTCGGGGGACCTGCCGTGCGGCAACATCTCGCCCACCGTCGGCATCACCGGCACGCCCGTCATCGATCCCACCCGTGGCGAGGTGTTCGCGGTCGCCGACCAGCTGGTGGGCTCCTCAGCCCAGCACTACCTGGTCGGCGTCGACCTCTACACCGGTGCCGTTCTCCTTCACCAGGCCATCTCGCTGCCCGGGGCGGACCAGCTGGCCCAGCTTCAGCGCACCGGCCTCGCTCTCGACGGCGGCAATGTGGTGGAGGGGTTCGGTGGCAACTCCGGCGATTGCGGGAATTACCACGGCTGGGTCATCTCGATCCCCGAGGGTGGCGGAGCCCAGAAGTCCTTCGAGGTCGCCTCGGCGGCGCACGACAGCCAGGGCGCGGTGTGGATGGGGGGAGCGGCACCGCTCGTCGACGCTTCGGGCGACGTCTGGTTCGCCACCGGCAACAGCGCCTTCAACTCGTCGACCGACACCTATGACAACAGCGACGCCGTGGTAGAGCTCAACTCCGGACTGGTGGAGCAGCAATTCTTTACGCCGTCGACCTGGTACAGCGACAACGGGTCCGACCTGGACCTCGGCTCCTCGTCGCCGGCGCTCCTGGCCGACGGACTGGCTTTTCAGGCCGGGAAATCCCGAAAGGCTTATGTCGTGTCGAGCTCGTCGCTCGGAGGGGTGGGGCACCAGCTCGCCGAAGCAAGTTCGTACTGCGGCGCGGATGTGGACGGAGGCAGTGCGGTCGTGGGCAACGTCGTGTACACCCCCTGCCAGGCGGGGGTGGTGAAGACACAGATCACTCCGGGGAACCCACCCACGATCACCTCGGTGTGGAAGACCTCGACAGGATCCGGCGGGCCGCCCATCGTGGCGGGGGGCGAGGTCTGGACGATCAACCCGGGCAACGGGAAGCTCTTCGGACTGGACCCCTCCACGGGGAACGCGGCCCAGACGTTCTCCCTTGGCTCGGAGGCCAATCACTTTCCCACACCCACGGTGGCCGACGGCTTGCTTCTGGCGGCGTCGACGAACCAGGTCCACGCATTCCACGGGCCCGCAGGGCTGCCTGGCCCAGGCTTTCAAATCACCACCACTTCGCTATCCGACGCGACACGGGGGGCTGAGTACGGCGTCCAACTCGGAGCAAGCGGAGGAGCTACCCCGTACAAGTGGAAGCTTGCTCCGGCCTCACCGAAGCCCCCCAGGGGTCTCAGGCTGAAGGCGGACGGGCTGTTGACCGGGAATCCCAAGAAGCAGGACACGCCCGGCGCCTACACCTTTACCGTGCAAGCCACGACACACCGGACAAGGGGCAACCCGAGAGTGACGGCGACGAAGACGTTGACCCTCCACCTTCTCTGAGAAGTGCTGTCGTCGGGTCGCGAACCCTCGGAGCGGCACCGACGACAGCGGATGGTTACGGGGCGCGATGCGAACGATGGAGTCGTTGCTCTTCACGAACCACAAGGCACCGTCGGGCCCGGTGTGTGACGTCGGGCGAGTCCTGGGACCCTCTTGGCGATCGGGGCGAGCTGAAGGCGTGCCCCACGGAACTCCTGTCAGCTCGAATTCTCGATGCGGCGAGACCGGTGCACCGGTAGTCAGTTCCAGCTCGGGGTCCGTCGGCCCTCGTGTCGGCGGTCCCGGCGGGGGCCGGACCAAGGCGACCAGTACAACACGGCAAGCAGGCCGAGGCCCACGACGCCCACGACGAGCAGCATCCAAGCGAGGGGATGGACGCCGACGCCTGCGATCCGGGTCCCCACGAACGGCAGCCCCAGTCGACCGGGGACCACGATCCGCCCCGGACCTGGTGCGAAGAGCCGGAGCGGCCCGGGCCCGGAGATGATCCGGCGGGTGGCGAAGGCAATGGAGCTACTGCTCCGGCCGACCAGAAGGAGAAAGGCGGCGCCGATGGTGAGCACGCCCAGGAGGGCGGCAAGGACGATCGCCATGGAGGGTCGCCACGGAGACGGACGGTCGGGAGGCGGTGGGCTCGTGACACCTCGCGCCGCCGCCCACGCCGCCGCGAAGCGCCGAGGGTCGAATGCGCTGTTTCCCAGTACGTCTTCGGGAGAACCTCCCTCGGACTCGGCCTCTTCGAGGTCGGCCGTCAGGTCGGCGGCCATCTCGTTGGCGACGGGGTCCGCGACCCCGAGCCGTCGCCACTCCCGTCGGCATTCATCGACGAACTGATTCACGGCCTTACCTCCGCTTTGACCAGACCCAGGGCACCATCGACGGCGTCGCGCGCCGCCTCCCATTCACTGACACCGGTCTCCAGCGCCCGCTCACCCTCGGGCGAGAGGCTGTAGTACTTCCGGGGCGGGCCTCCGTTGCTCGCGGCCCGACGGGTCTCGACCATTCCGTCACGCTCCAACCTGCCCAGGAGGGGGTAGATCGACCCTTCCCCGACGATGGAGAGGCCGCGCGCCCGAAGCCGCTTGGTCATCTCGTAGCCGTATGCGGGCCCGTCCTCCATCACCGCCAGAAGGCAGAGGTCGAGGACACCCCGGAGCAACTGGCTCCTGCGCCCTTCTGCGTTACCCATGCACCACAAGGTACCGCTTACTAGCTTGCTCTGCAAGGCACCCGATGGGTACTCGCGATTGCAAGCAGCCCTGCGAAGGTGGTGCGAGGAGCTCCATCGGGGATCGTGTGGTCTGGGCCTGATCCCCCGTCACCCGCGCAGGGGCGAGCCGAAGCGGAGCACGTTGCCGTCGGGATCGACGACGGCACCCTCGTGCTGACCCCACTCGGTGTCTTCCGGCGGATGAACCTCCACTCCCGCACAACGCCATGCCGCCGCTACGTCGTCGGCGTCGTCAACCCAGAGGTAGGCCGAGCCGGTCCGGCGGTCGTCCTCGGGCACCATGCCCAGATGGATCTCGATGCCGTCCCGGGTGGCGAATCCGTACCCGCCGCCTTCGTAGGCACGGACTTCGAAGCCCATTCGTTGATAGTGCGCCATGGCGGCGTCGAGGTCACGGACCGCGAAGATCGGTGCAATCCGCTTCAACCTGCCCACAGCGCGAGCTTTGCACACCGCCTGATTCGGGCGTTCCCGGAGTGGGAACGTCGGATGTCAACGGACCGGCGTGACCGGACGTCGGAACGCATGGTGCGGTTGCCCACACGTGCTTGCCGGAGCAGATCACAACACCCTTCACGGGACTGGCCCATGCCGGAAAGGAGCAGACCTGAGGCCCGACGGCGAAACCCGCCTCCCTGCCGGGGCACGAACTCGCCCGTGTCACTAGCCTAACTGGGCATGCCCTTCTTCCTTGATCGACACAAGGCTCCGGGCGCCACCGGTGCCGACATCGCCGCCGCACACGAGCTCGACCTCGCCGTACAAGACAAGTACCAGGTGCGCTACGTCACGTATTGGTTCGACGACACAGAAGGCAGTGTGTTCTGTCTCGCCGAGGGGCCAGATCGAGAGTCTTTGGAAGCCGTGCACCGCGAGGCGCACGGTCTGGTTGCCGACAACATCATCGAGGTGGGTCGAGGGCCCATCAATGCGTTCCTTGGCGACATTCCGCGACATCCCGCCGGAGAGGCGTATGTCGAGTCAGCTGTTCGGGCCATTCTGTTCACTGACCTTTGTGACTCGACACAGCAGACTCAGCAGCTCGGTGACGACGGGTTCATGGTGCTCATTCGAGAGCACGACGAGATCGTGCGTGCCGCCCTGCACAAGCAAGGGGGCCGCGAGGTGAAGCACACCGGCGACGGGATCATGGCGTCGTTCACGTCCGTGTCGGCTGCTGTCGAGTCCGGAATCGAAATTCAACGATCGTTGCGCCGCCGAAACGAAGATGCTGAATTGCCGATCCACCTCCGAGTGGGCATCAGCGTCGGCGAGCCGGTCACAGAGAGGGGCGACCTGTTCGGGGCCGCGGTTCAATTGTCGGCACGACTTTGCGGAGTGGCGTCTCCCGGTGGCATCGCTGTTTCGACAGCCGTGCGTGAGCTGTGTGCCGGGAAGCTCTTTGGCTTCGACTCCAAGGGCGCGCACGATCTCAAGGGTTTCGCCGAACCGGTGCCCGTGTACGAGGTACTTCTTCCCGCCGATTAGCCCAGGGTCGCGGCGCGAACCGTCCCCGGACGGCAGGGTCTCCGAGCGACCCCGGGGCAAGATATCCGCACCCCATCCACAGCTCTGTGGATGGGGTGCGTGAACAATTGGGCGGCGCGGCGTGCCTGGAGATGAAATCACGCTGAACGTTGCGTGACAGCTCTACCGATGAGCGTCGGGCCGGGCCGGCACCGCCTTACGCGGCCACCGGGCTCGAACTGGCGTCGCTCGCCGCGCCGTCGAGCG
The DNA here is from genome assembly GCA_031292675.1 of Acidimicrobiales bacterium. Taxonomy (GTDB): domain Bacteria; phylum Actinomycetota; class Acidimicrobiia; order Acidimicrobiales; family UBA8190; genus Chersky-840. Next base: position 52,884 of record JARLGQ010000073.1, on the reverse strand, counting down.
CAGCGCCGAGCACGTCGTCGACCGTCTCGGCGAGATGGAACGTCATCTCCTGGCGCACGCTCTCAGGCACGTCCTCGAGGTCCGGTCCGTTGCGCGCCGGCAAGACCACCTCTCGGAGCCCGGCCCGGTGCGCGGCCAGCACCTTCTGCTTGACACCACCGATGGGCAGCACCCGGCCCTGCAACGTGACCTCGCCGGTCATGCCGACGACAGGACGCACGGCTCTGTCGAGAAGCAGGCTCACCAGTGCCGTCGTCATCGTGACGCCAGCCGACGGCCCGTCCTTGGGGACCGCCCCGGCCGGAACGTGCAGATGGAAGCGCTTGCCCGCGAACGCGCCCGGATCGATGCCGAGCTCGGCTGCGTGCGAGCGCACGAAGGAGAGTGCGATCTCAGCCGACTCCTTCATGACGTCACCGAGCTGTCCGGTCAGCGTGAGGCCTTCGGTACCGTCCATCACGGTGGCTTCGACGAACAGCACGTCGCCGCCGGTGCCGGTCACGGCCAGGCCCGTCGCCACGCCAGGGACGCTCGTACGGTCGGCGGCTTCGAAGAAGAAGCGCGGCCGGCCGAGCCAGCTCCGCACGTCGTCCGCTTCCACCACGACCGGAGCGACGACGGCTCCCGATGCCAGCTTGGTGGCGACCTTGCGCAACAGGCGTCCGACCTCGCGCTCGAGGTTTCGCACTCCGGCTTCGCGTGTGTAGTCAGCGGAGATGGCGCGCAGGGCCTCGTCGGAGACCTCCACCTCGTCGGACCGGAGCCCGGTTCTCTCGAGCTGCCGGCGCAGCAGGTGGTGCCGGCCGATGGTGACCTTCTCGTCCTCTGTGTAGCCGTCGATCCGGATGACCTCCATGCGGTCGAGGAGCGGGCCGGGAATGGTCTCGGCCACGTTCGCCGTCGCCAGGAACAGCACCTTCGACAGATCGAGCTCCACCTCGAGGTAGTGGTCCCGGAACGTGTGGTTCTGGGCGGGGTCGAGCACCTCGAGCAGGGCTGACGACGGGTCGCCCCGGTAGTCGGCGCCGAGCTTGTCGACCTCGTCCAGCACGATCACGGGGTTCATGGTCCCCGCCTCGCGCAGGGCGCGCGCCAACCGTCCCGGCTGGGCGCCGACATAGGTGCGCCGGTGTCCCCGGATCTCGGCCTCGTCCCGCACGCCGCCCAGGGCCACGCGCACGAACTTGCGCCCCAGGGCACGCGCCACGGACTCGCCGAGCGAGGTCTTGCCCACACCCGGGGGCCCCACCAGCGCCAGGATGGCGCCCGAACCACGCGGTCCGGTGGACACGAGTCCGCGGTCGGACCGCAGCTTGCGCACGGCAAGGTGTTCGAGGATGCGTTCCTTGACGTCGTTGAGCCCGTCGTGGTCCTCGTCGAGGATGCCCGCGGCGGCGGTGACGTCGAGGTTGTCCTCCGACTGCACGCCCCATGGCAGTTCGAGGACGGTGTCGAGCCACGTCCGGATCCATCCGTGTTCCGGGCTCTGCTCGCTGGTGCGCTCGAGCTTGTCGACCTCGCGCAGCACGGCGGTTCTCACCGCGTCGGGGAGGTCACGCCCCTCGGTCTTCGAGCGGTAGTCGTCGACCGATCCTTCGTCGGCGCTCCCGTCGAGCTCGTTGAGCTCCTTGCGGATGGCCTCGAGCTGGCGTCGCAGGAGGAACTCGCGCTGGGTCTTCTCCATGCCCTCTTCGACGTTGGTCTTGATCTGCTCGCGCAGGGTGAGATCGGCGAGGGTCTCACGCGCCCAGCCCAGGACGAGACGCAGACGCGCCTCGAGGTCAATGGTCTCGAGCACCTCGACCTTCTGGGCGAGGCTCAGGTCAGGCGAGTACCCCGACAAGTCCGCGATCTGGGAGCTGTCGGTGATGTCGCGCAGACGCTCCGCCATACGGCGCGCCCCACGGGTGAGGAGGATGTTCTCGAGCACGGCCCGGTACTCGCGGGCCAGCTCCAGGGCTCGGGGTGTCTCGGGGTCCTCGGCGACGGGGTCCACCTGGACCCACAGAGCCTGACCGGTCCCGGGCACCGCGGTGCCGATCGTGGTCCGGCGCAGGCCACTCACCACCACCGCCACGGGGCCTCCGGGCAGCTCGCCGGTCTCGAGGATCTTCGAGATCACCCCCACCGACGAGTAGCGGCCGTCGATGTGGGGCACGAGGACGAGCTCGCCGCCCACCGACCCGGCGGCCTCGGCGGCCGCCTTGGCCTCGTCGGTCTCGAGGGCCATGGTGAACACCATGCCCGGGAGCACGACCCCCGAGGTCAGCGGCAGCAACGGCAACGTCTGGTTCAGCTCGGTCATGGTCTTTCCTGGTCTCTCTCCCGCTCCGGTCCCGCCCCATGCGAGCGCGCCGAAGATCGTTGACCCTGCAACAACTCTGAGGGTACCGGGATTCCCCGTCCGGGCGGCCAGGCCATGCCGGCGCCCAGCCGGGGGTCCGAGGTCCCGGCGGGGGTCCGGGCTCGGGCGAGGCCACTTCGGACCGGGCCGGGTCCGAGCCCCGGGGCCGGCGGTCTCGGTTCCGAGACCCCTTTCGGGACCCCGGGCCCCGGTCAGTCAGTCGGACGGGGCCCGTCGTCGCGAACCAGATGGGCGGCGACGAACAGGATCCCGTTCACGGTCACGGGCTGCAGCCGCCCGACGATCGGCACGATCTCTCCCTCGGCCGTCTCGGCCTCGGGATAGAGCCCCGGGTCCATCTCGCGGTCCCTCGGCTCGACCAGGTACCCGCGGCGATATGCCTGGTGCCCCCAGCGCTTCTTGGTAGGGACGAGCATCTCCACGAACTCGCCGGCGATGTCGGCGCTCTCCATCTTGAAGAGCTGCTCGGCCGGCCTGTTCATCCCGAGCACGACTCCCTGGAAGTCGACGATGACCACCGCCACGCCCTCCCCCTGGTATTCGGGGACGGCGGCGAGCACCTCGTCGGGGATGTCGAGCGTCGGCATCTCGGGAGCGCTCACGGAATCGGACTCCTTCTGGTCGGTAGTCGGCGCCCACCGGCGTTGACAGATGCGGCCACGGACTGCGCGAGAGCGTACCCGGACGGCGGAGCGACCCACCGAGTCCCCACCCGGACGAGCGGCGTTGCCCGACCGGCCTGCTGGGGACCGACGGCGGTCGATGGGCGGCGATCGATGGACCATGGCGTCGGGAACCAAGGAACACGCCAAGGAGGTAGCCAACAGGGAAGAAGGGTCACGTAGTGTCATCCCGGGCCGGTACGGTCGGAAGAGGTTGGGCATGTTGGTTCTCGTCACGGGGGCAACGGGATTCATCGGATCGCATGCCGTGGCGGCGTTACGGCGCGACGGCCACGACGTGCGGATCCTGGTCCGGAACCCGGACCGCATCGCACCGGCGCTCGAACCCCATGGGGTGACGGTCTCCGCGGTCCAGGGCGACATGACCGACCCGAAGTCCGTGGCGACGGCGGTCCGAGGGTGTGACGCCGTCATCCATGCCGCCGGCGAGGTGGGGGTGGAAGGCGGTACCGGGCCCAAGACGACGGCCAATGTCGACGGGGTCCGCACCGTCGTATCGGCGGCACTCGATGCCGGACTCGACCCGGTGGTCTACACCTCGACCATCACCGTCCATCTCCCGACCGACGAGTCGGTCCTCACCCCCGACAGCCCGCTCGCACAGCCGCTGTCGGCCTACGGCGCCTCCAAGCGCGATGCCGAGCTCCTGGTGCGGAGGTGGCAGCACGAAGGCGCGCCCGTCACGAGCTTCACGATCGGTGGGGTCTACGGACCGGTGTCGCCCCACCTCGACGGAAGCTTCGGAGCGGTCCTGGCCGCACTGGAGTCCTTCATGTTGGTGCCGCCCGGCGGGCTCGGCGTCGTGGACGTGCGCGACCTGGCGACGTTCTTGTCGCGTGCGGTCGAACCCGGGCGGGGTCCACGCCACTACCTCTGCGGCGGTCAATACGTCACGTGGGCACAGTGGACAGAGGCCCTCGGGCACGCGGCGGGCGTCGAGGTTGCCCACCAGGAGGTGACGGCCGACGAGTTGATCGACCTCGGCCGGCAGTTCGACCGGCTCCGGGCCGAGGGCAGGAACTCGGCGCCTCTTTCCGAGGAGGCGGCCATCATCATGACGAGCGGGGTGCCCACCGACGACAGCGCCACCCTCGCGGACCTCGGCGCTGCCTACCGGCCCCTGTCCGAGACCTTCGCCGACACCGTCGGCTACTTGCGCTCCATCGGCCGACTCCGCCCCGCGCCGTAGGACCCGCCCCGAGCCGGCCGGGGGCCCTGGGGAACAGGGCTCGGGGGAACGTCGGGCCGGATCAGACGCCGGCTCCCTCGGCGCGGGAGGCAGCGCCGTCGTCGCCTCCGCCTGCGCGTTGGGCTTGGACCGTGCGTTTGACGAACGCCTTCAGGATGTCGCAGGTCAACGCCCCGACCTGAGCCGGGGTCTGGTCGAAGTCGATCATGAGCGCTTGGGTGGTGAATGCCGACAGGTTGAGGGCAAATGCCAGGACCAGATCGCGAGGAGGTTCGCCGGTCCCCCCCGCCGTCCTCCACGCCAAGGCGGCCAGGAAACCCACGCCCCGGAGTCGGTACTGGCGCCGGAGACGGGCGACTTCGGAGAGCGCCTCGGACCCCTTGTCGATCGGGGCGTGGATGTCCCAGAACGCCTCCCCGAAGATGCGAGCGGTTCGGGCATGGATGGTCGCCGTCAGGCTCTCGAGCCAGCTGTCGAGGTCGTCGACGGTGCGGGGCAGACCCTCGAGGTAGCCCTCGAGGTCGTCGACGACGCCGGGCAGGCCTTCGATGGGATAGCGCCCGCAAGCCTCGAACATGTCTTTCACGGTGGCGGCGATCAGCCGGTCGTGACTGACGTAATGGCGGAAGATGGTGCGGGGGCTCACGCCGGACAAGTCCGCGATCTCCTGCACGGTGGCGTCGAAACCGCGCCGTGCGACGACTTCCATGGCGGCCTTCCGGATACGGGTCCGGGTCAGCTGCTGTTGCTCTCCGGCCAGTCCGGACGGGGATCCCCCTTCCGACTCGGTCGTGAACGCGCCCGTCTCCGAAGAGCTGCCCGCCTCGGATCCCCCCGACCCATCAGGCTCCACGAAGAGCTCCTCTGTCCCTCGATGACGGGTCGACCTCAGGTGGTGCTCACCGCTTCGTCGTGTCTGGAGCTCCGCGCTCCCCCCCTGACGGTGCAGACCAGGAGGATTGACGAGGCCAAAAGCCGCTGCAAGTCTTTTATCGCGGTTGAAACGGGCAGTAATGCCCGATCAGGCCTTCGGGAACTCGCAGCTCAGGGGGCAATTCGGTGAGAACTCCGGTAACGATCGACGAGGAAAGGCTGGCACGCGAGGCGACAAACCTCTGTGCAGGTGCGGCTCTTTCGGCGCTGCGAAGCCCCTCGGGCCCGTGGGGCCGTGCACCTCGAGGAGCTCGTCGACCGCCTCTCGGACGGTGACGATTCAGGACCCTCGCGCACCGCGCTCCAGAACTTCCTCAAGAAACATACGGAGGCCGAAACGGCGTTCGACGTCGTCTGCCGCCACGTGTTCGAGCCGAGCTCACCAGATAGCCGCCGAGGGTGGGGAAACGCGTACCGCGCCTTCGTCGACCCGCCTCTGCGCACCGTTGACGACGACCGCTCGACGACCTGGGTGGAGACCGCGGTCAAGGCCATGTTGACCTCGGCGTACGACGAACAGGACGACCGGACGCGCAAGGAGGTCACGCTGGTCGGGTACCTCGTGCTCACGGCCGCGCTGATGCATCGGCACCCGGACGCAGGGAGGAGCGCCAACCCGGAGGCGGCGGAGATGACCGCCGAGGAGACCGACGCCACCGCCGCCCGGGTGCTGCGCGATCGCCAGGCGACCTGGGACGCTCACGCCGAGCTGTACTTGGCGGCCATGCGGTGGATCCTGCGGGCCACCGGGCGCAGGGCCAAGGCGGGGTACACCGAGCGCGACATCATCGTGGCCATGCACAGCTTGTTCGACGGCTACCTTCTCCGGTCGCTGGTGGACGCCGACCGCTATCCGATGGCGCGCCTTGCCGACATGACGTGGGACTTGTCGATGTCCATGACTGAACCGGGAATCCTCCACAGGAGCAGCGGGGACTCCGAACGGGACCGGCTCGTGGCGTGCGCGCTCGAGTTGGCGCGAGGCACGTCGGAGATTCCCTCCTGGGCCGCGGTCGCCGAGTTGGCAGGCCTCGAAGGGCGCCACGAACGCCAGTGGTTCTCGACGGATTGCAGCCTCATCGTGGCGTGCATCGATGCGGCCCTGGCCCATGCGTGGGAGCTCCGGCAGGTGGCGGCGGCCGTGCCGCAAGCGACCGAGGCCGCGCTCGAAGCGCTCCTGGCCGCCGTCGAGACCGTCAACGTCCAATACCGGGTGCTCACCCAGGCCACGGGGGACGCCCCGATCTGGCGGGAGATCGAATCGTTGGTCGAGCAGCTGCTCGACCAATTGAACCCCGAGGGAAGGGCGCTGCCCTCGCGGGCTGCGGCCGCGAACCTGCTCGCCGAGGTCATGAAGGGCGCGGTGCACGGGAGCAACTGGCGCCAGCTTCTCAGGTTCGCCATCGCGGAACGGGTGTCGCCCGAAGCGAGCGCCTGAGCCTCGTCAGCTCCTCCGCCGGCCGCCGGCGAAGTAATTGTGCACCTCGAAGAATTGGATCTCAGGCGGAAAGGCCCAGCCCACCTTGGGCGCAACGGCACCGATCTTGGCGGTCAGGAATTCCTCGAACGCCTCGCGGGTCTCCCACACGTCGATGATCCGGAAGCCGTCGTCGGTCTTCGTGACCCAGTGGAACAGCTCGTCGCGCGCGGGCGGGCCCCCGGGGAGGAAACCCAAGCGCTCGGCAGCCCGGTCGTACTGCTCCAGGGTTCCGCCCTTGAAATCGAGTTGCACTCCGACCGCCACCGGACACCCCCATACGTTGGCATTGCACCAGATCGGGGCCTGGATCAGGATGGATCGTACCGTCGTCGGGCTGGCGCGTCACCAGGAAAAACGGTGGCTGGGGTCGGCTAGACGCTCACTCTCCGGTGTCAGCTCTCAGGTGTCAGCCCCTGGTGACATGGCGACAGGCGGTGGTGCTCGTCAGAGTTGAGGATGGCGCCGAGCCCCAAAGCACGCCATTCTCGAAAGTATCCGATGCCTATGCAGCACCAGTTGGGCTGCTCGGAGCGACGCGGGAACTGCCAGGCCCTGGCCCCCCACGGCCTGGCGGTTCTCACGCCGTCGCTCGGTCACCGGGTGACCAGATCGAGGGCTCGGGCGACGTCGGCCAGGACGCGCAGATGGTCGTCGACCGCTGCCAACCCGGCCCCCATCGTGTTGACCGACAGATGGGAGGCGCCCGCCGCCCGCCAACGACCCACCTGCTCGGCCAGCTTGTCGACCCCCTTGGCGCCCCAGCTGACGCGCCCCTCCATGCCGAGTGCGGCGGGGTCTCGGCCCGCGTCGCGCGCCGCCTGTTCGACGATGGCCCGCGCCTGGTCGAGTGTCGGCCCCGGCGCAACCTGGGGAAACCATCCGTCACCGAGCCGGCCGGCTCGCCGCAAGGCGGGAGGTGACTGGGCGCCGAACCACACCGGGATGGGCCGCTGTACCGGGAGAGGGGCCAGGCCCGCGCCGGTCACGGTCTCGTAGGCCCCCTGGAACGTGACCGATCGCTCGGTCCACAACCGCCGCAACAGCTCCGCCTGCTCCTCGATCCTCTTGCCGCGATCGGAGAACGACTTTCCCAGGGCCTCGTACTCGACCGCGTTCCAGCCCAGGCCCACTCCCAGTCGCAGGCGCCCGCCGGAGAGGAGGTCGACCTCGGCGGCCTGCTTGGCCACGAGGGCGGTCTGGCGCTGGGGGAGGATGATGATTCCCGTGGCGAACTCGAGGGACGTGCACGCCGCCAGGTACCCGAACAGCACGAACGGCTCGTGGAAGGTGGACTCCAGGTCGTAGAAGCCCGACCACCCCCGGTGCACGGCCGGGTCGGCTCCGAGCACGTGGTCGTAGGCCAGGACGTGGGTGAACCCCAGGCGCTCCACCTGCTGCGCGTAGGCCCGGACCGCACCCACGTCGCCACCGATCTCGGTCTGGGGGAAGACGACACCGATCTTCATCCGCCCTTACTAGCCCATTGTGACCGGCGCCGGCCCGGCGCCGGTCACCGGCGTCACACAGAGGTGATGGAATGGGCACGATGCTCTCTACGGACCCGCCCGCCGACCCGGCGGGCCGCGCCGGGCTCGACGGGTTCCACCCCGCCGTGGCCACGTGGTTCGCCCGGCGGTTCCCCGACGGCCCCTCCGCCCCTCAGGAGCAGGGCTGGCCCCTCATCGCCTCGGGCACCGACACACTCATCGCCGCCCCGACGGGCTCGGGCAAGACCCTGGCCGGCTTCCTCGTGGCCATCGACGCCGCGTACCGCGCCGCCGAGCGCGGCGAGGACATCGAGGGGGCGGTGCGCGTCGTGTACGTGTCCCCGCTCAAGGCCCTGGCCGTCGACATCCACCAGAACCTCGAACGTCCACTGGCCGAGATCGCCGAGGTGGCGCGCCAGCTCGGCCTTCCCGTCCCCCCCGTCACCGTCGCGGGGCGCACCGGCGACACCACCGCGGGCGCCCGCGCCCCCATGGTCAAGACGCCGCCGACCTTCATGGTCACGACCCCCGAGAGCCTCTACCTCCTCGTCACGGCGCAGAAGAGCCGGGCCGTCCTCGGTCACGTGTCCACCGTGATCGTGGACGAGATCCACGCCTTGGCCCGGGACAAGCGGGGCTCGCACCTGGCCATCACGCTCGAACGCCTCGAGCATCTCCAGCTCGGCCCCCGGCCCCAGCGCATCGGCCTGTCGGCCACCCAGCGGCCCATCGAACAGACGGCGCGCCTGCTCACCGGCGCCGGTGCGGCCCGCAAGGCCGCCATCGTGGACTGCGGCCACGCCCGCCGACTCCATGTCCGCATCGAGCTTCCCGACTCCGAGCTCGCCGCGGTGTCGTCCACCGAGCAGTTCGGCGAGGTGATCGACCGCATCGCCGACCACGTGCGCGAGCACCGCACCACGTTGGTGTTCGTCAACACACGGAGGCTGTCGGAGCGGCTCGCCCACCTTCTCGGCGAGCGTCTCGGGCCCGAGCAGGTGGCCGCCCACCACGGCAGCCTGTCCAAGGACCGACGCCTGCGCGTGGAGGACCGCCTGCGCGCCGGCGATCTCCGGGCACTCGTGGCCACGGCATCTTTGGAGCTCGGCATCGACGTCGGGCCGGTCGAGCTCGTGTGCCAGGTGGGATCGCCTCGCGCCATCGCCACCTTCCTCCAACGAGTGGGGCGCTCCAACCACTCGCGCAGTGGCACGCCCGAAGGGATCCTGTATCCCATGACACGCGACGAGCTGGTGGAGTGCGCCGCGCTCCTGGCCGCGGTGCGCGCCGGGCGTCTCGACGCCACCTGCCCCCCCGTCGCCCCGCTCGACATCCTGGCCCAACAGATCGTGGCCGAGGTGGCCGCGGCCGAGGAATGGACCGAGGACGGGCTCTTCGCGCTGGTGCGGGGATCGGCTCCGTACGCCGAGCTCGAGCGCGCGGAGTTCGACGCAGTGGTCGAGCTCGTGTCCGAAGGCATCACCACCGGCCGCGGCAAGCGTATGGCCTACGTGCACCGCGACGGCGTGCACGCCGTGCTGCGCCCGCGACGCGGGGCGCGCCTGGCCGCGCTGACGAGCGGCGGTGCCATCCCCGAGGTGGGCGACTACCGCGTCGTCGCCGAGCCCGACGACACGCCGGTGGGCACGGTGAACGAGGACTTCGCCATCGAGTCGATGGTGGGCGACGTCTTCTTGTTGGGGACACACTCATGGCGCATCCGCCGCGTCACCCAGGGCGAGGTACGAGTGGTCGACGCCGAAGGCGCGCATCCCACCATCCCCTTCTGGGTCGGGGAGGCGCCGAGCCGGACCGCAGAGCTGTCCGAGGAGGTCTCCGAACTTCGCCGCGCCGTAGGTGAGCTTCTCACCGACTCAAGCACGCAGGACGGAGCCCCCCCTGTCCTCGACGCAGCACGATCCCATGTCGAGCAGGCGTGCGGGCTCGAACCCGACGCGGCGCAGCAGCTGGTGGAGTACCTGGCGGCCGGTCTCGGCGAGCTCGGCACGCTCCCGACCCACAGCGACCTCGTGTTCGAGCGGTTCTTCGACGAGGCCGGTGGCATGCAGATGGTGGTGCACGCCCCGTTGGGCGGGCGCGTGAACCGGGGACTGGGGCTGGCACTGCGCAAGCGCTTCTGCGCCACTTTCGACTTCGAGCTGCAGGCGGCCGCCAACGACGACGCCGTCGTGCTGTCGCTCGGTCCCCAGCACAGCTTCCCTCTCGACAGCGCCCCGCGCCTGCTGCGATCGGAGACGGCCGAAGGCGTCCTGCGCCAGGCGGTGCTGGCGTCGCCCATGTTCGCGGCCCGCTGGCGGTGGAACCTCAACCGGTCCCTGGCGGTGCTGCGGTTCCGGGGAGGGAAGAAGAACCCCCTGCCCATCCAACGCATGGAGGCCGACGACCTCATGGCCGCCGTCTTCCCGGCCCTGGCCGCGTGCCAGGAGAACGCGCCGGGTGGTCCGGTGGTGATCCCCGATCACGTCCTGGTCCGCCAGACCCTCCTCGACTGCCTGCACGAGGCCATGGACGTGGACGGGCTGGTCGCCCTTCTCGGCCGAATGGAGACGGGCGAGGTGCGCGTGCACTTCGTCGACTCGACCGAGCCGTCCGTACTGGCCCACGAGATCCTCAACGGCAAGCCCTACACGTTCCTCGACGACGCGCCGCTCGAAGAGCGCCGCACGCGCGCCGTGCAGCTGCGACGAGGCCTCCCCCTCCACGCCGAGGCGCTCGGACGGCTCGACGGCGCCGCCCTCGAGCGTGTGCGGGGCGAGGCCGCACCCGACGTGCGCGGGCCCGAGGAACTGCACGACCTGTTGCTCAACGCCATCGTGTGGCGCCCCCAGGACGACTACGCCTCGTGGTACGGCGCCCTCGCCGACTCCGGACGGGCTGCCACCGCCACGGTCGTCGCCGGGGGCGGGCCCGGCGCGGGCGCCGCCGTCGAGCTGTGGTGCGCCGCGGAACGCCGGGGGTGGGTTGAGGCCGCCTTCCCCGGTGTCGTGTTCCACCCCGATCGGGCCCACGACGCGCCGGGGGGCGCGCAGATGCCCGACGCCGACGTGGTGGCCGCCGAGACGGTGCGGGGCCATCTCGAGGTGACCGGGCCGGTGACGGTGACCGAGCTGGCGGCCCGCACCGGGCTCGCCGCCACCAGGGTCAAGGTCGGCCTGGGAAGGCTCGAGGCCGAGGGCTTCGCCATGCGGGGGGCCTTCGACCCCGGAGTCGAGGACGAGCAGTGGTGCTCCCGGCGGCTGCTGGCCCGCATCCACGCCTACACCCAGCACCGTCTGAGGCGCGACATCGAACCCGTCACCGCCCAGGAGCTCGTGCGGTTCCTCCTGCGTTGGCAGCACGTCGCCCCCGGGGCCCAGCGCCAGGGGCGTGCCGGTGTGCTGGCGGTGGTCGACCAGCTCCAGGGTTTCGAGATCCCGGCCGGCGCCTGGGAGGAGGCCATCCTGCCGGCGCGCGTCGAGGGATACCAGCACCGCTGGCTCGAGGACCTCTGCCACGCCGGGGACCTCGCCTGGGGTCGCCTCTCCCCCCGGCCCGCCGATGCCGAGGGCACCGAGCGCCGGGGATCGGCCACACCGTCGCGGGCGACACCGGTCACGTTCGCCCTGCGTGAGGACCTCCCGTGGCTCTTGAGAGCGGCGCGCGGCGACGTCGTGCCGGCGGAGCCCGTCCACGGGGCGGCCCGCGACGTGCTGGACGCCCTGCGGTCCCGGGGGGCCATGTTCCATTCGGAGCTGCGCAACGCCACGGGTCGCCTCCCCGTCGAGGTGGAGGAAGGGCTGTGGGACCTGGTGGCGCGGGGCATCGTCACCGCCGACGGGTTCCAGGCGGTGCGCTCTCTGCTCTCGGCACGCCAAGCGTGGAAACGGCGCCAGCGCCACGAGCAGAGGTTGCGCGCCGGCGCGCGCCGGTCCCCCACCTGGCGCGAGGGCGGCGAGGGCCGTTGGGCGTTGTTGCCCACCGTCGCACCTGAGGACGGGGTCGACCGGGAGACGCTCGCCGAGCAGGTGGCCGGGCAGCTGCTGGCCCGGTGGGGCGTCGTCTTCTGGGATCTCATGGCCCGCGAGAGCCTGGCCCTGCCCTGGCGCGAGGTGGTGTGGGCGCTACGGAGGCTCGAGGCACGCGGCCTGGTGCGAGGAGGCCGCTTCGTGACGGGGCCGGCCGGCGAGCAGTACGCGCTGCCCGAGGCCGTCGAAGAGCTGCGCCGCGTGCGCCGCACCGAGCGCGGCGGACAGACCGTCCGGCTCAATGCGGCCGACCCCCTCAACCTGGTGGGGATCATCCTCCCCGGCGCGCGCGTCACGGCGGTCCGGACGAACTCGATCACCTACCGCGACGGCCTGCCCGTTCCCGACGAGCACACCCTGACGCCACCCCGGGGGGCCCGGCCGGCCTGGTCGACCTCGGCTTGAACGCCGGCGGGCACGATGCCCCGGCCCCCCGCACCGCCACGTTCATGGCCGCCATGCGGCTCGAAGCCCTCGCCCTCGGGGGCAAGGTGCTACGCACGGGCATGGGCCACGTGCGTGCCCGGGCGGCGGCTGAGGCGCTGGCGTCGGGAATCGAGCCCGGTGCCGCCGTCGTCCTGGCGGGTATCTCGGGAGGGCTCGATCCCGCCCTCGAACCCGGAGAGATCGTCGTGGCCACCTCGGTGCGCGGCCCCGAGGGCAACGAGCTGCCCCTGTCGGGCCCCGACGCCGACGCGGTGGCGACAGCGCTGCGCGCGTCGGGACGACGCGTCCACCTCGGGCCCATCGTGTCGTCGAAGACCCTCGTCCACGGCGAGCGCCGGGCCGAGTTGGCCCGCAGCGGCGCGCTGGCGGTCGACATGGAATCGGCGTGGGTGGCGGGCGCGCTGGTGCAGCACCGCCTCGTCATCGTGCGGCTCGTGGCCGACACGGCCGGGAACTTCGTGGTCGGACTGATGAAGGGCCTCGTCGCCCTTCGCCATGTGCGGCCCGCCGTCGAGCGCTGGCCCGGCACCACGGGCTAGAAGGGCTCCGCTTCCTCGTGTGGTAGTGAGGTGACCCTGTGACGCTCGAACTCGATGGGCTCACCCGGCGCTTCGGAGACATCGTCGCCCTCGACCGGCTGTCGTTCACCGTGCCCACGGGCCAGGTCTTCGGCTTTCTCGGCCCCAACGGGTCCGGTAAGACCACGGCCATGCGCGCCGTGTTCGAGCTCGTCACCCTCGACGCCGGGGCCGTGCGCTGGAAGGGAGTCCCGCTGACCTCGAACGACCGCCGGCGTTTCGGGTACATGCCCGAGGAACGGGGGCTGTACCCGGGCATGGTGGTGGTCGAGCAGATCGAGTACCTGGCACGGCTCCACGGCGTGCCGCACGGGGACGCCAGGGCCGCCGCACTGCACTGGCTCGAGAAGCTCGGCGTGGTCGACCGCGCCTCGAGCAAGGTCGAGGCCCTCTCGCTCGGGAACCAGCAGCGGGTGCAACTGGCGGCCGCACTCGTGCACGAGCCCGAGCTCCTCGTGCTCGACGAACCCCTGTCGGGCCTCGACCCCGTCGGTGTCGACGCGGTGAGCGCGGTTCTGGTGGAGCAAGCCGGCTCCGGACGGGGCGTGTTGTTCTCGAGCCACCAGATCGACCTCGTCGAGGACCTGTGCGAGTCGGTGGCCATCATCGACCAGGGCCGCCTGGTGGCGACGGGGACCGTCGAGGAGCTCACCACGCGCGGCCGTCGCCGCCTGGTGGTCAAGGTCGAGGGCGACTGGACGGGGGCCTGGGCCACCGTGCTCCCGGGCGTGACGATCTCGCGCGTCGAGGGGGGTGCGGTGCGCCTGGTGCTCGACGAGGACACCGATCCCCAGGCGGTCCTGGCAGCCGCCATGAAGGCCGGGCCCGTGGAGCAGTTCGGATTCGAACGCCAACGCCTCTCCGAGGTGTTCCGGGAGTCATTGGCGTGAAATACGTCGTCATCGGGGTCGTCGTGGTGATCGTGGCCCTGCGCGTGTGGCAGCGGATGCGCAGGCGCGCCGGTGCCACCGGTTCACCGCAGACCCCGGTCCTGGCCCGCACCCGGCACCTGGGCGCGGCACTCGACAGGTTCGGAGGCGACATCGGCCTCGTGGCCCGGCGAGAGGTGCGCGAGCGGGTGAAGGGACGCACCTTCAGGATCGGGACGCTCGTGATCCTGTTGGTGGTGGCCGCCGCGGTGACGATCCCGGTGCTGCGCAAGGGCCACAACGTCCAGCACGTCGGGATCGTCGGCACCCTGTCGGCGCCGCTGCGTGCCACGGTCCTGGCCGCGGGCCCGGCGCTCGGGACCAAGGTGATCCTGGTCCCCGAGCCCTCTGTGACGGCGGCCAGGCGGGCCCTGGTGGCGGGGCGCGTCGAGCTGGTCGTGGTGGGTACGCAGCGGATCCTCGTCGACCAGGGTCTCCAGCCGTCGGACACGTCGGCCACTGCGCTGCTGGTGCGCATCATCTCGTCGTCGGTCAGCCTGCAGTCGGGGCTCGTCAAGGCCGGCATCTCCCCGTTGCAGGCCCTGCGCCTCGCCAATCCCCCGCCCCTGCCGGTGCAGAGCCTGCACCCGGCCCCGCACAACCAGACGGCCCGTACGACGGCGATCTACGGCCTCATCCTCACCTACGTGCTGCTCACCCAGTTCGGCACCTGGCTCCTCATGGGCGTGGTGGAGGAGAAGTCGTCGCGCGTCATCGAGGTCCTGCTGTCGACGTTGCGGGCCGGACAGCTGCTCGCCGGCAAGGTCATCGGGATCGGGGCGGTGGCGTTGCTCCAGGCCGCCCTCATCGTGGGAGTCGCGCTGGGCCTGGGCGCGGCGGTGGGCTCGACCCTGATCCACGGCACCGCCGCGGTCGAAGTCGCAAGCTCACTGCTGTGGGTGGTGCTCGGGTACGCCTTCTACTGCTGGGTCTACGCCGCGGGCGGGTCACTGGCGGACCGCCAGGAGCAGGTCCAGAGCCTGGCCTTCCCTCTCCAGCTGCCCATCCTCTTCGGCTACATCGTCTCGATCACCGCCATCGGCTCGAGCGAGCCCTCGACGCTGATCAAGGTCCTCGCCTATCTCCCGCCCACCGCCCCCTTCGCCATGCCGGTCATGGTCGGGCTGGGGGCGGTCACATGGTGGGAGTTCGCCGTGTCGGTCGGGTTGATGCTCGTTGCCATCGTCGGCGTGGCGCGACTCGCCTCCGCGGTCTACCTGCGGGCCATCCTGCGCACGGGCGGGCGCGTCCATCTGCGCCAGCTGTTGCCCTCGCGCACTTCGTAACCCCCGCCGCCCTCCCGTACCTGCTCTTCCCGCATGGTGGAGCGCGTCGCGGAGCACGTCGTCGAGCGCGTCCTGGAGCACGTCCCGGAGCGCGTCCTGGAGCGCGTCGAGCAGAATGTCGCGGTGACCGGCGCCGACGCCCACTCTCACGACACCCCTCCGGTGACCGACTTCACCCCGGTGGCCGACGCCAGGCGACAAGACATCGTGTGGCCGGCGATGGCGTGGCCCCCTCCCCCGGACACCGTGCTGCGTGGCCGCGCCGTCGAGGTCACGCCCGTGGACCTCGAGAGCGATGTCGAGGCCTTGTTCGAGGCCCTGGACGACGACCGGGTGTGGGTGCACCTCCCCTGGCGACCCCGAGACCCGGCCTCCTACGCCGAGTTCCTCGAACGGCGCATGGCGGCGGGCCTGTTCCCCTGGGTCGTACGCCTCCGGATCTCGCACGCCGGTCTGGTTCCCGGCACGGTCGTGGGCACGTCGAGCTATCTCGAAGTCGCCGTGGGAGACGCCCGGCTCGAGATCGGCTTCACCGCCTATCGCCCCGACGTGTGGGCGAGCGCGGTCAACCCCGACACCAAGTTGCTGCTTCTCGGCTACGCCTTCGACGAGCTCGACGCCGGCCGGGTGCAGCTGAAGACCGACGTGCGCAACACGAGATCCCAGCGCGCCATCGCCCGCCTCGGCGCACGGTACGAAGGAACGTTGGGCCGATACCAACGACGAGCCGACGGCACCGTCCGCGACACCGTGTTGTTCTCGGTGCTGGCCGACGACTGGCCCGGGGTGAGGCAAGGACTGCTCACTCGGCTGGCCGGCCTCGAAGGGTGAGCCTCGAGCGCCTCAGACGTCGGCGACCAGACCGAAGCTGATCGCGCCCACACCGGCTTCGCGGGTCGAGCAGTAGAGCTCGGACTCGATGTCCTCGGAGCCGCCGTCGTCAGCCGGGCCGCCGTCCTGGGCCGGGGCGACGCTTTGGACGGCGCCGTTCCCTCCGCCTTGATCCACGGAGCGGTCCATGGCGCCCTCCTTCCGTGAGGAGCGCCCGCCCGGCAGGGGCGGGATTCGCTGCACCAGTCCTACTCCTCGACGGCCGCCTTTGAAAGGATCCGATGCCCAATCCTGGGCCGATCGAGGACCCGGGCGTGGGCTCGACGCGGACGGACCGGCGGCACGGACCGGCGGACCGGCCCGGTGCCGCGGTCAACAGGCGATCGTCAGATCTTCTTTCCGCCGTGCGTCCCGAGCTTGACGTGATAGAGCAGTCCCCCCAGGACGCTGGTGACGACCGAGAGCGGGATGGCCTTGACCTGCGACGGCGGCGGGGCGGTGATCGTGACTGGGGCGTCGTAGTCGGTGAAGTTCACCACTGCCGAGATGTCGAGACCCCGGTGGGTCGTCGCACCCACAATGGCCTGGACGAGGCGGTCCGACGAGTCCGCCCACAAGGTGGCCACGAGGTTCAGCCTCTTCACGTGCGCCGTCACCCGGCTGCCGGTCACCGAGGTCTCGTCGACCATCGAGGACCCCAGGGAGTGCACCGAGGCGTGATGCGAACGCGCGAAGGCGAGGATCTCGTTGACGTCGCCCAGAGCGCCACCGACCTTGGTGAAGACTCCCGGGATGGCGGCATTCGCGCTCGACGGCAGGGCCACGGAGATCCACGGCGCGCCCAGCAGGGCGGCGAGCGACGGCACCTCGACGTACACGGTGCCACCCGACAGCACGGCATCGACCACCTCGGGCATGGCCGAACCACCGGGGATCAACCTGGCCACAGAACCAGGAAGGGTCACCGACAACGAGACGGCGTCGTTGACGAGGTCAGCCTGGCCCGAGCCGGTCACCGTGATCGCTCCCAGGTTCTTGGCGATCCCGCTGACAGTGGCGGTGAAGCTGAACGACGCCGTCGTCACCGGGGCCGTCGCCACGGTGGCGTGCACGGGCTTGGGCTTCGCAGCCGCACTGGTGGCGATCCCGGCCGCCGTGCCGACGCCCAGTACGGCTACCAGCCCCACCGACGCCATCCACTTCATCCGGCGTGTACCCACGACATCCCCCGCTCGTCGTCCCGATTCCGCCCGAGGTCCCGATCTCCTCGCGACGGTGTTCGCAGCCTAGGCGCGAAGGCGAGGCGCGTCTCGGCTCCCGCCCGCACACGTCGGCAGTGGGAACGGCGTCAGGGACGGCGTGTCCTCTTGTCGTATTCGTCGGGCCGGTAACGAGCCATTCTGGGTTTTTCCTGAGAATTTGGCTCCCACGCGGATACTCTGGGTGGAGTCGTCGGATGGTCCTTGCGACGACACATGGGGGACGCGCGGGGCCGGGGTTCTCGATTACCCCCAGGAAGCCCGCCCCGCCGCCTCCCAGAGGTCGGGACGCCGACCTGCCCGCCCCATCGCGGACTCCGCATCCGGAGGGTGCGCCACCAGCAGGCCCGATCGGCTCCTCGTCCGCGCCGGGCGCGCACGCCGATCCCAGAAGGGTAGGGGGGACCCGTGCGTCGGGGTCGTAGGTGTCGGGTGGCATGACCCTCCCGGCGTAACGGGGCAGGTGACAGACTCCTGAGGTGCCGTGGATTGCCGTGGTGATCGTCGGAGCGGTCGGCGGAGCCTTCGGGGCGTTCTTGGCCTCGCTCTATTTGGGTCGTCGTCGCCGCTGACCCGCTGTGACGAAAGTGGCGCGTGTGTTTTACCGACGCACGGGTCCCCGGGTAGGGTGACCGTTGACGTGAACGTCAACCAAAGAACCCCGGGGTGACCGCCGCAGGTCCGGGCACGGCTCGTGGCATGCGAGGACGCGCCCGGTCGGACCAGCTGAGCGACGGCTACAAGTGGGTAGCGCTCGTCAACACCACCATGGGCATGTTGATGGCCAGCATCGACGGCTCGATCCTGCTCATCTCCCTGCCCGACATCTTCCGGGGCATCCACCTCGACCCCCTCCAGCCCGGCAACAGCTTCTACCTGCTGTGGATGATCCTGAGCTTCCTGGTGGTCACCAGTGTGCTCGTGGTCAACCTCGGCCGCCTGGGTGACATCTACGGGCGGGTGCGGATGTACAACCTTGGCTTCGCCATCTTCACGTTCTTCTCGCTGCTGCTCACGATCACGTGGATGCACGGGGCCGCGGCGGGCCTGTGGCTGATCATCGTGCGGGTGTTCCAGGGCGTCGGCGCCGCATTCCTGGTGGCCAACTCCTCGGCCATCCTCACTGACGCCTTCCCCGAGGAGCAACGGGGCATGGCGCTCGGCATCAACCAGGCCGCGGCAATCAGCGGCACCTTCATCGGCCTCGTCCTCGGAGGAGTGCTGGCGCCGATCAACTGGCGGCTCATCTTCCTCGTGTCGGTACCCATCGGGCTCCTCGGGACGGTGTGGGGCTACCTGCAGTTGCGGGAGGTGGGCCGCCGGACCCGGGCGCACATCGACTGGCCGGGGAACCTCACCTTCGCCTTCGGCCTCATCTTCCTCATGATCGGCATCACCTACGGCATCGAGCCCCATGGACACCACACCATGGGTTGGACCGCTCCCGCCGTGCTGTTCGAGCTCGGCGCCGGCGTCGCGCTGCTCATCGCCTTCGCCATCATCGAGACACGGGTGGCCGAGCCCATGTTCCGGCTGCCGCTCTTCCGCATCCGCGCCTTCACCGCCGGGGTGCTGGCCAGCTTCCTGGCGGCGGTGGGGCGCGGTGGCCTGATGTTCATGTTGATCATCTGGCTGCAGGGGATCTGGCTCCCCCTGCACGGATTCGACTTCGCCCGCACGCCGTTGTGGGCGGGCATCGCCATGCTGCCGCTCACCACCGGGTTCCTGATCTCCGGGCCGCTGGCCGGCGTGCTCTCGGACCGATACGGAGCACGGCCTTTCGCCACCGGGGGGATGGTGGGCTCCGCCGTCTCGTTCGTCGCGCTCGAGCTGCTGCCCGTCGACTTCTCGTACTGGGTCTTCGGTGTGATCCTGCTGATCCTGGGCCTCACCATGGGCACGTTCGGCTCGCCCAACCGGGCCGGGGTCATGAACAGCCTCCCTCCCCAGCACCGCGGCGCCGGGTCGGGGATGAACTCCACCTTCCAGAACTCCGCTCAGGTCCTGTCCGTCGGCATCTTCTTCACCCTGATGATCGTGGGCCTGTCGTCATCGCTGCCCGCCGCCATGTACCACGGCCTAGTGGCGCAGGGGGTACCCACAGGCGTGGCCGACCGGGTGGCGCACCTCCCACCGGTGTCCACATTGTTCGCCGCCTTCTTGGGGTACAACCCCGTGCAGCATTTGCTCGGCAACGCCGTCCTGGCGCATCTCCCCCCGGGCCACGCCGCAGTGGTGACGGGCCGAAGCTTCTTCCCCAACCTCATCTCGGCGCCGTTCCGCCAGGGGCTCCACGCCGCGTTCGACTTCGCCATCGTGGCGTGCCTCGTGGCTGCCGTGGCATCGTGGTTGCGCGGTGGGAAGTACGTCTTCGTCGAACCTCCTGCACCGGCGCGGCGGCCCCTCGCCGAGGCACCTGACCAGCGGGAGCGGGAGCCGATGGTGACCCTCGAGGGCAAGGGCACACGATGACCCGCCGAGGTGGCACCCCCGACCCGCCCCAGACCAACGGTGACGACGAGCACACCCTGCGGATCGGCGAAGTGGCCAAGCTGTGCGGCGTCACCACCCGCACGCTGCGGTACTGGGAGGAGATCGGCCTGTTGGAGCCCAGCTCGCAACGCCATGGAAGCGAACGGGTCTACTCCGGCTCCCAAGCCGAACGAGCCAAGCGAATCCGAGAGCTCCAGGAGCTGGTGGGCTTCTCGCTGGCGGAGATCCGCGTGGTGCTCGAGACCGAGGACGTCCTGGACAAGCTGCGCAGCGCCTACAAGGCCAATGCCCGAGCCGAGCTCCGGCGAGGGCTCCTGGCCAACGCCATCGAGGCAAACGACAAACTCGTCGCCCGGCTCGACGACATCATCCTGGGCGTGACGGCCTTTCGCGAAGAACGCGTCGCCAAAGCTGCCCGCCTGCGCATCCGCGCGGCCGAGCTCGACGGCGAGTTGGCACCTTCGCCCCGCAAACGGAAGTGACAGGTGCACCTCGACGCGACCCAGGTCCGGTGGCGGTCGGGCCGACCCCCAGTCGATAGCCTTGCCGGCTGACAGACCATGACAGCGACCGATCTCGACATCGACACGAACGCCGTCGGTTCCGGTGCCATCGTGCGGACCGTCGACCTGACCAAGGTCTACACGGGCACCGACTTCCGCGCCGTCGACGAGCTCAACCTGTCGGTCGGTGTCGGTGAGATCTTCGGCCTGCTCGGACCCAACGGCGCCGGGAAGACGACCACGGCCGGGATCCTCACCACCCGCGTCATCCCGACCTCGGGACGCGCCTTCATCTCGAACATCGACGTCGTAGCCCACCCTGCCCTGGCCAAACAGCTCGTCGGGGTGGTGTCACAGACCAACACCCTCGACCGGCAGCTGAACGTATGGGAGAACCTGTACTTCCACGGCCGCCTCTTCGGCATCGGCGCGGCCGAGTCGCGCCAGACCGCGGACGAGCTCCTCGAGAAGTTCCAGCTCTCCAAATGGGCCAAGGCTTCGGTGTACGCGTTGTCGGGCGGCATGGCCCAGCGCCTCATGGTGGCCCGGTCGATCTTCCACAATCCCGCCGTCCTGTTCATGGACGAGCCCACCGCCGGTCTCGACCCCCAGAGCCGGCTCGTGCTGTGGGACATCCTGCGCGAGCTCAATGCCAGCGGCCAGACGATCCTGTTGACCACCCACTACATGGAGGAGGCAGACCAGCTGTGCGGCCGGGTGGCGATCATGGACCACGGCAAGATCCTGGCCCTCGACACACCCGCCCGCCTCAAGGAGAGCGTGGGGGCCGACACCATCGTGACGGTCAAGGCGGCCGGTGACCAGCAACGATTGGCCGACGTGCTCCAACGCGAGATCGAAGAGGTGACCCGCGTCCGACCGACCGAAGCCGGCCTCGAGCTGCACGTGCGGGGCAGGACCCGACTTCTCCCCCGACTGGTGGCCGCGGCCGAGAGCGGCGGCTTCGAGGTCGCCGACCTGTCGGTGGCCGAACCGAG
The DNA here is from genome assembly GCA_031292675.1 of Acidimicrobiales bacterium. Taxonomy (GTDB): domain Bacteria; phylum Actinomycetota; class Acidimicrobiia; order Acidimicrobiales; family UBA8190; genus Chersky-840. The sequence continues at coordinate 31,398 of JARLGQ010000073.1, read as the reverse complement.
TCTCGAGACGGTGTTCATCAACCTCACCGGCAGGGAGCTACGCGACTGATGACGACGACCGTGCCCAGCCCCTCCAGCCACGCCCCCATCGCCACCGAGCCCGTCCGATCGGCTGCGTCGGCCAGCCGCATCGCCCTCCAAGCCCTGATGCTGCGCGACTTCGTCGTGCTCCGGAAGCACTTCTTGGAGTTCGTCGCCCGTACCGTGGTGCAGCCCTTTCTGCTGTGCTTCGTCTTCCTCTACGTCTTCCCCAAGATCGGGCAGGCGGTGGGTGGCGGAGGCGGAAGTGGCGCCGGCAGCGCCCGCGCATCGTCGGCGTTCGCCACCGTGCTGGTCCCCGGAGTGGTGGGGATCTCCATCATGTTCCAAGGTGTGCAGTCCGTCGCGTTGCAGATGGCCCAGGAGTTCGGGTACACGCGCGAGATCGAGGACCGGGTCCAGGCCCCGTGCCCGATCTGGCTCGTGGCGAGCGCCAAGGTCCTGTCCGGAGCCATGCAGGGCATCATCTCGGCCATCATCGTCCTGCCCATCGCATCGGTGGTGCACGCCGGCGGCGTGGAGGCCCACATCAACCTGCACTGGTGGATCATCCTCACCCTGGTCCCGATCTCGTGCGTGGCGATGGCGGCGCTGGGCCTCGTGCTCGGCACCAGCTTCGAGCCTCGCAACATCGGCCTCATGTTCGGCTTCGTCGTCCTTCCCATCACCTTTCTGGGGGGCACCTACTACCAGTGGACCCGGCTCGGCCCGGTGAAGATCGGCGCTTGGCACTGGCTGCAGACGATCGTGCTCGTCAACCCGCTCATCTACGTGAACGAAGGGATGCGGGCCGCGTTCACCAACGCCCAGCACATGCACCTCTATGTCATCTTCCCCGTGCTCCTCGGATTCTGCACGCTCTTCCTGAGCATCGGCCTGCGCAATTTCCGCCGGCGCGTGCTGGCTTGAAGGCCGGCCTCGGCGCAGGCGGGTGAACACCGAGCCCGCCTTCGGACCTGGATGGCCACGGCGCGGCGGCCAGCTCGCCCTGCGCTCCGCCCCACGAGCCGTCGGTGGGTGGCTGCCGCGGTGCGGTCTCGACTTCCCCGGGACCCGTCCCGGCCGGTCCAATATCATCACGGGCAACGCCACAGACATCGGGCGCGACCGCAGGAGACGCCATGAACTCGTTCCTCGCAGAGGTCCGCCAGACCGTCATTCCCGACCGTGACGGTGCACACGGTCCGCTCCCTCCGCTGCTGCTCACCATGACGATGGTCACCGGTCTGGTCGACTCGTTCAGCTATCTCGTCCTCGGGCATGTGTTCGTCGCCAACATGACGGGCAACGTCGTGTTCCTGGCCTTCGCCCTCGTCGGCGCGCGGGGGTTCTCGATCCCGGCATCGATCGCGGCGCTGGGCGCGTTCGGCCTGGGCGCCGGTCTCGGCGGGCGGGTGAGCTCGAAGCTGGCGAAGGACCGAGCTCGCGTGCTGAGCATCTGCACGATGATCCAGACGGCGTTCGTGGCGGTGGCAGTCGTCTTCGCCGCGCTGAGCGGATCACCGGTCACTCAGGGGTACCGCTACGGCCTCATCGTGGTGCTCGGCGCCGCGATGGGAATCCAGAACGCGGCGGCCCGAAAGCTGGCTGTCCCCGACCTCACCACCACCGTTCTCACCATGACGATCACCGGCGTCACCGCCGACGGCCCGCTGGCGGGAAGAACCGGGGCCCACGCCGGGCGCCGCGGGCTCACGGTGGCGACGATGTTCGCCGGCGCCGTGGTGGGAGCGCTGCTGATCGTGCACTCCCAGAAGGTCTATCCATTGGCGATCGCCCTGATCATGGTGACTGTCGTCGCCGGGGCCACCAGGGCGTTCGGCGCCGGCGATCCTGCCTGGGCGCGCGTCGAGCACTGACGGCTCCTTCGGCCGAGCGTTCGGGGTCGGCGTGCGGGCTGGCTACGGTCGGGCGGCGTGCAATCCCGTGGGCACGAAGGCCGCCGGGCTCAGGCGAGGCCCGGTGGTACGGGGCGGTGGGCCCGGGGACGCGTGATCTCGAAGAAGCCGGGCTCCCGGGCGACGACTTGGATGGCGTCCCACAGCCGGAGGGCCGCGTCGCCGGTGGGCGCCGGTGCCATCACAGGGCCTTTGAACCCGTAGGGCGGGTCGGCGTCGATGACGATCGTCGGCGTCTGGGTCTTGGACCCACCGAACGCGTAGGCGACCTCCATGGACTCCATGATCGGCGCGTCCCACTTGTCGTCGTTGGCGGCGCCGAGAAGTTCGGGATCCAGGCAGCTGGCGACCACGCACTCCGAAAGAAGGGAGTCGTCCCGCACGGCGCCGTCGGCGAAGAACCGGCGACCCCACTCGACGAAGAGCGAGTCGACAGCCTCTTCACCCGCTCGAGCCCGGGCGGCTTCGAAGATCCGAAGCATCCGGTGCGAGAGGGCGTGCCCCGCCAGCGCGGCTTCACGAAGACGCTCCGGCACGGTGGGGGCGACGCCGTAGTCGTCGCGGATCTCCAGGCAGTACGAGCGCCAGACGACCTCCAGGCCACGCTGCGGGGCAACCTCTTTGACCCACAGCGACGTGATCCAAGCCCAGGGGCAACTCGGATCCACGAACACCTCGACGAGGGGCACTCCCCCCAGGCTATCTCCGCCGGCACGCGCTCAGCCCGCGCCAGGGACCGGGATGCGCCGAACGGTGTGCGGCTCCCGGGTGCGATCATGTCCCGAGAACAGCGCATGTCCCGAGAACAGGGCATGACCCGAGAACAGGGCCGGAGGAGGATCGTTGAGCCTCGGAGCGGTGATCTTCGACTTCTACGGGACGCTCACCGAGCACACATCGGTCACGGTCCGCCGGTCCGGGACGAACGATGTCGCCCGGGCGCTGGGGATACCGACAGACGAACTGTTCGACACCATCTCGTCGACCTTCACCGAGCGGGCCACGGGGCGCTGCGGCGACATGCTCGCCACCATGACGTGGGTCGCTGATCGCTGTGGGTACCACCCTACGGACGCGCAGCTGGCGGCTGCCTGCGCGGTGCGTTCAGAGTCGAAGGCCGGTATGCCCGCAAGTTGCGCCACGACGCGGTGGGCACGCTCCGCCGGCTTCGCCGGCGCGGGCTGCGGGTGGCGGTGGTGAGCGACTGCACCCACGAGCTCCCCGACATCTGGGCCGGCCTGCCGGTCGCGCCATTGGTGGATGCCACGGTGTTCTCGGTCCTCATGGGAGAGCGCAAGCCTCACCCCTCGCTCTACCTGACCGCATGCCACCGCCTCGGCATCGAGCCCTCCGACGCGATCTATGTCGGTGACGGTGGCAGCAACGAACTGAGCGGAGCCACCGCAGTCGGGATCGCCGCCGTGCGCCTCGTCACCGCCGACGCAACCGATGCGATGGTCCACGACCCCGAGCAAGGCTGGACCGGACCTGTGATCCACAGCCTCACCGCTCTGACGTCGTTCTTGGCACCCGGCATAGGCGCCCGGTGAGCCCTGAGGGCGACCCATCGCCTGCAGGGAACTCCGGTAGGTTCAAACCGACCGAGGGCTCGACGTGTCGCGCACCTGCCTCCCACGGCGCGGGCAAGGTCGGGCAAGACCTCGAGAGGAGGCAGCATGATTGGTGAGAAGGTCCAGCCATTCAGGAACAGAGACACCGACCTGAGTGCTCTGCAGGGCAAGATCGAGGACACGCTCGTCAAGCAGCTCGAGTCATTCGTCGGATAGGGGTCGTGATGGCTCTACCGCTCAAGGCCCGTGACTTGCCAGGCCGGATTACCACGGGTGTCTACATCTTGCACGCGGGATGGCTGAAGTGGAACGCGGACGAGACACGCGCCGCCGCCGTCCACGACATGGCGGCGGCGGCCTTCCCCGTTCTGAAGGGCCTTCCCCCGGCGAAGTTCGTCCGTCTTCTGGCGATGGGAGAGATCGGGACCGGAGCGGCACTGCTCACACCGCTCGTGCCCACCAGCGTCGCAGGCGCGGCGCTCAGTGCATTCTCCGGATCGCTGTTGGCGATGTACGCGCGCACGCCTGCCATGCACTTGCCCGGCAGCATCTGGCCGAGTCGGGCCGGGACCGCGGTCAGCAAAGACGTGTGGATGTTCGGCATCGGTCTGGGCTTCCTGATCGATGCGTTGACGACAAGGGCCCCCGGCACACAAGCCCAGGACCGAGGGGCGAGCTCGAATTCCTGATTGCTGCGGTGGGGTCCGGACGCGATCTCAGGCCGGCCCGCGGAGCCGTGCTCCTCGCGAATCACCATCGTGCAGTGGAGGTCCCGCCGCCACCTCCGGGGCACGGGACAGGTCCTCAGCTTCCAATTCGGCGGTGTCCCCGGCCGATGCGAGGGGTACGGTCCCGGGGACGGCGGACAACAGCGCGTCGTAGATGGACCGTCCGGATGCCACCAATCCCGTGACGACCTGCCCGACGCCTTCAGCCCCGTTGACGACACTCAGATTGGAGCCGCTGAGGCCCTGGGCGAGCGACGCCACGATGGCCGGCATCATCTCGACCATCTTCGAGGCGACGATCCGCTCGAGATTGCCGTCGGCGAGCGCGTCGGCCTGGGCCCGCATAGCGTCGCGTTGCGCCTGGGCGAGCTTGACCGTCTTGTAGGCCTCGGCGTCGGCCGGCTTCTGCACCTCTGCCACGAGCTCCGCTTCCCGCTTCTCGGCCTGCTTGGCCGCCAGGGCCGCCTGCTCCTCGGTCACCTTCTGTGCGGCCTTGGCTTGAGACAGAGGTCCGGCCTGGTCGGCCTCCGCCTGGGCGGCTTGCACCTCCGCCCGGGCACCGGCCTGTTTGATCTCCGAATCCCGGGTGAACCCCGCTTTCTGGGCGTTGGCCTCCTGCTCTCGCTCAGTGGCAGCCTGGTCAGCCTGCGCTTGGGCGATGCGAGCGTTCTTCTCGACCTCGGCGATGTGGGGCGCGGCGAGGTTCTTGATGTACCCCGACGGATCTCCCACCTCTTGGATCTGAAAGGCGTCGACGACGAGCCCGAGCTTCTCCATCTCGTCGGATGATGCCGACTTGACCTCCTGGGCAAGGCTGTTGCGATCCGTGATGATCTTCTCCACGGTGAGGCTGCCTACGATCGAGCGCAGGTGACCGGCCAGGATCTGGCCCACGAGGGACTCCATCTGGTCCTGCTGGTCGAGGAATCGCCGGGCGGCGTTGGCGATCGACTGGAAATCGTCTGCGACCTTGAACACCGCGACGGCCTGGACGGTGAGCGGGATGCCCTGGCTGGTCACGCAGTTCTCTTCGAGCTCGGCTTCGTAGAGGTCGAGCGAGAGTATGCGTGCTCGTGACCGCCACGGTGCGACGAAGGTGCCGTGCCCGGTGACGATTCGAAACTGGGCGCCGTCGGCATCGCCCTTGGCCCCGGAGATGACGAGCGCCTGGTTCGGTTCGGGAATTCTGTAGAAGAACATGGTGTTCGGCCCCTTCTCGTCAGTGAGAATTCAGTACCCCGCAGCGGTGACCAAGATCGTGCGGGGCCCCGTCTGCTCGACCACGACAGCACGGGCATTCTTGGTCAGGGCCTCATTGCCCTGCGTGTAGGCCGTGAACGCCTCGGAGCCACCTCGGACGCTCAGAATGACCTCCCCGGCTCCGTCGGTCGGTATCGGAATCGACACCCGCCCCACCATGCCGGTCAGATCGTCGTCCATCATCGAAGTGCCGAACTCCTCACTGCCATGTCGGCTCTGCATGCACAGGGACACGGAAATCCGGCCCTCGACCGTGATCGTATCCGCCGGAGTGGAAAACACGCTCGGGGCTCGTGCCGGCCTGTCGTCACCACCTAGCATTGCTCCGGCGGACCAAGGGATGCCGCCCCGGATATGGGCTCGCAGGCCGCGCTGCAGAGGGAGAGCCAGTGGTGGTGAACCCGGTTGCCGAGGAGCCACCGACGGCATCACCGTCGTCCGGCGACGGGGTGGCCGCATCCGGCGTGTGGCGGCGATTCGGCGCTGTCGAGGCTCTCCGGGGGGTCGACTTCACCGCACGCTACGGCGAGGTCACCGGGCTCGTGGGACCAAACGGAGCCGGCAAGACGACCCTGCTGCTGGTGCTCGCCACACTTCTCATGCCCGACGCAGGGACGGTGAGGATCGCAGGTCACGACCCTGTGACCGAGACGCGCGCGGCGCGGACCCGGCTGGGCCGGGTGCCCGATGTATTCGGCGTGTACGACAACCTGACGGCGCGCGAGTACCTGAACTTCGCGGGCGCCGCCTATGGCCTGGGCTCACGTGCCGCCGCCCGGGCGGAAGAGCTCTTGTCCCTGTCCCGGCTCCGGGACTACGCGGACCGGCCCGTGCACGTGCTGTCCCGGGGCCAGAAACAACGGCTCGGTTTCGTGCGGTCGCTCGTCCACGAGCCTCGGGTACTGCTGCTGGACGAGCCCGCGGCCGGCTTGGACCCCTACAGCCGGGTGGAGCTGCGTGACATTCTGCGTCGTCTGGCGGCACAGGGAGCCGCCGTCGTCGTCTCCAGTCACGTGCTGTCTGACCTGGAGCAGCTGGCCGACCGTGTCGTCTTCGTCGATCGGGGCGTCACCGTCGGTGAGCGTCGAATCGACGACATGGCCCGTGCCCCGGGGCCCCGGATGTGGCGCCTGCGCGCCCTGAACCAGAGCGAGCTCGTCACGGCCCTCGACCTGCACAACTACCCCCACGCCGACCCCACGCCGGGTGGAGTCGACGTCGAGCTCGTCTCCGACGAAGCCGCCGCCGGACTCATCGCGGGCCTCGTCCACGACGGTGTGCACGTGGTCTCCTGCGCGCCGCTCACGGGCTCGCTCGAGGCGACATACCTGGAGCTCACCGGGGAGCAGGGATGAAGGGCATCCTGACCGTGGCCCGGCTCGAGCTGACGGTACGGATCCGTGCCGGGCGCTGGCGTTGGCTCCTGGCCGGATGGTTCGTCGTCCTCGTTGTCTTCACCGCTCTCCTGCGCGTGGCATTGTCGAATGCGACCGGGCTCGACGGTGACCGTGGCACCGTGATGTACGGGGGACTGCAGCTGTTCCTCCTGGGCCTCGCGCTGCTCGTCATGCCCGCGCTCACCGCTCAGTCGATCAACGGTGATCGCGAGCGGGGAACCCTGGGGGTCCTGCAGGTCACCGAGTTGTCGGCCTTCGACATCGCGGCAGGCAAGCTGCTCGCCGCCTGGGGCACGGCCTGTATCTTCCTGCTCGTTTCAGCCCCCCTGGTCGCCTGGAGCATGGTCGAAGGCGGCGTACCGGTCATCCGGGTCGTCACGGTCACCTTCGTCGTGGCTCTGCTCCTGGGTGTGATCTGCGCCATTTCGCTGGGGCTCTCGGCGCTTCTGTCACGGGGGACCACCTCCAGCGTGCTGTCGTATCTCTGTGTCTTCGGTCTGACCGTCGGGACTCTGATCCTGTTCGGTCTGGTGACGGCGGCCACGACGCAGACGCGCGTCGTGCATTTCTCGCCACCGGGCAACAACGTGCCGGCCGGCTGTTGCAATTCCACCGAGAACGTGGAGCGAACGGACCTCACCTGGTGGCTGTTGGCCCCCAACCCCTTCGTGGTCCTCGCCGACGCAGCACCGGTCACCACGCAGCAGCCACCGACGTGTCACAACGTGACCACCGGCGCGTCCACCAGCACCTATTGCACCTATCCGGCCCAGAACGGCGTCGACCCCCTCGGCGACATCAGTCGCAGCGTCCGGTCGTTGCGTGCCCCACCGGCGCTGGCCGTGGGCCCGAACCTGTCGCCGAGGCGGGGGGGCCTCGTCTGGCCCTACGGGCTCGGCTTCGACGTGCTGCTCGGCGGGTTCATGCTCACGGTCGCCACCCGCCGGTTGCGCACGCCGCGCCGCAAACTGGCCCGGGGAGTCCGGCTCGCCTGACCCGGCCCCTCGAGGACCGCCGCCCGGGCGACCTCACATCAGGGTGGTGTGCGGGGTCAAATTCGTAACGCGTTTGCAAAGTGCTTCCCTCTGGTGCGACACCATCCCCCGGGTTCATGATGAAGGCGGTGCCCCTCCCCCGTGTGGACGCGGTCCGCCGCCAGTGGTTCTCCGACGCCAGGGATGACGGAAGGCGCATGGAGGTCTCGTGGCACCGCGACGAGGAACTGGTCATCGTGAGCCTCTGGCACGGCTCGGTCTGCCGGGCGACGTTCCGGCTGCCGGTCGACGAGGCGCCGATGCTGATCCAGACCCTGGCCGACGCCCTGGGCGACGCGGTACGGGCCAGGGTGCCCTCCGGCACCGAGGACAGAAGGACGTCCCTGTTCGAAATGGGGGCCGAGAAGCTCCGCAAGCACGTGGCCGAGATCATCGAGATGGAGGGGCACCCGAAGCGGTAGCCGAGCCGTTCAACGGCGGCGTCGGTCCACGGCATGGGGGATACTGAGGCCGTGGACGGGTCCACGGCGCGCCCGCCGTATTACCGGGAAAACCTCGCGCTCATCCATCACGAGGGGTTCGGATTCCACGCCGATGCCTGTGCCCCGGGGATCCTCGAGCTTCTGGCCCCCGTCCGCGAGCGCCGCGGCCTCGTGGTGGAAGTCGGCTGTGGCAGCGGGCAGCTGACCCGCCACCTGGTCGAGGCCGGACATCGTGTGATCGCCACCGACGCCTCGGAGGCGATGCTCGAACTGGCACGCCGGCATGCCCCGGGTGCGGAGGACTTCCGGCTGCTGCGACTTCCCGACGATGCGGTCCCCTCGGCCGATGCCATCGTGTCCGTCGGTCACGTGTTGAGCTATCTCGACGATGAAGCGTCGGTCGACCTGGCCCTGGTGGCACTGGCCGGCGCGCTCCGCCCCGGTGGCGTCCTCACCATCGACCTGTGCGACCTGGCATGGGGCATCGCCCGTCAGCACGCGCCACCCCAGGTCTGGCGCGGTGACCGATGGGTCCTCGTGACCGAGTTCTCCGTCCCGTCACCAAACCGGTTCGTCCGGATGATGACGACGTTCGTCCGGAACCCCGACGGCTCGTGGCGCCGCGACGACGAGAGGCACGACAACGTCCTGGTCGACACGTCGCGCCTGCCGACGCTCCTCGGTGAGCATGGCGTGGAGGCGTCGGTCGCGCCGTCGTTCGGCACCGAGACGCTGCCTGCGGGTCTCGTCACGGTGATCGGAAGGAGGCGACGGTAGGGATTCGCCCCTTCGCGGCGTCGTTCTCAGGGCCTGCCCTGGGGGCGGACGATGCCTGTCTGGAAGGCGAAGACGACGGCTTGGACCCGATCGCGGAGCCCGAGCTTGGCGAGAATGCGCCCGACGTGTGACTTCACTGTCGCCTCGGAGACGAAGAGCCGCCCCGCGATCTCGGCATTGGAGAGCCCTTCGGCCACCGCCACCAGGACCTCCTGCTCACGATCCGTCAGCTTGGCCATGGCCGAAGCGCCCTGAGCCAGTTCTCGGTGACCAGGGGGTTCCAACAGGGGCGCGAACTCGTCGAGGAGGCGGCGGGTGATGCGCGGCGATACCACCGCATCCCCTGAAGCGACGGCCCGGATTCCTGCGACGAGCTCGGCGGGGGGGACGTCTTTGAGGAGGAACCCACTGGCGCCGGCTCGCAGTGCACCGAAGGCGTAGGCGTCGAGATCGAATGTCGTGAGCACCAACACCCGCACCGCGGGGTTGTCCGAGACGATCTGCCGTGTGGCCTCGATTCCGTCGACGACCGGCATGCGGACATCCATCAGCACCACGTGCGGATCACAACTCGACGCCAGTGCGATCGCCTCTTCTCCGTTGCCCGCCTCTCCCACGACCTCGATCCCGGGCTCCTGGGTGAGGATCATCCTGAAGCCCATCCGCAGCAGTTCCTGGTCGTCGGCGAGGAGCACGCGGATGGTCACGCGTGGACACCCGTCGTGTCGGGTCTGAGGATGGCCGACACGATCCAGCCCTGTTCCGGAGCCGGCCCTGCCTCCAGCGATCCGCCATGCAGGCTGGCGCGCTCGCCCATGCCCTCGATGCCATGACCGCCGCCTCCGGTCGAGGCGACGCCCGACCCGTTGTCGGTGACCGTCAGCTCGACCGCGGGCCGGGCGTAATGCACCGACACATGGACCTCGGTCGCCGAGGCATGCTTGATCGTGTTCGTGAGGGCCTCCTGGATGATCCGGTAGACCGTGAGCTCGGTGGCGGCTCCGAGAGGGAAGGCCTCCCCTGTCACCTCCATGGTCACGTCCAGCCCGGTGGCCCGTACCCGCTCGACGAGGTCGTGGAGTTGGGCGATGTCAGGCTGGGGACCGAGCTCGGTGTCGGCGTCCTCGGTGCGCAGGACGCCGATCATCGTCCGCATGTCACCCAGAGCCTGACGACCGATCTCCGACACCTGATGCATCGTCTGTGCGGCCTGGGCGGGGTCGGATGCGCTCACGGTGGAGGCTGCGTCGGCCAGAGTGATCACCACCGAGAGACTGTGCGCCACGATGTCGTGCAACTCCCTGGCGATACGTGTCCGCTCCAAGGCCGCCCCGATGGCCGCCTGCTGGTCCCGCTCGACCTCCAGTCGCGCCGCCCTTTCGGCGAGCCACGCCAGGTACTCGCTGCCCGAGCGCACCGTCAATCCGGCGAAGAGCGCGGCGACGACCGTGGCGGTGAGAAAGAGGAAGGACCTCGGCGCCGTCCCTGCCGGCTCCCACCGCGTCGCCGCCATCACGGCCCCCACCTCGAGAACCCCTGCCGCCATCATCGTGCGAACCCGGGACTCGTGGACGGCCACGGTGTAAAGAGCCACCAGAAGCGAGGCGTCGCCGATGAGCCGGTACCCGAGGGCCCATTGGGCCAGCGCGACAAGCGACACGGCGAGGAACACGGCCGTCGGGCTCGATCGTCGCCAGACGAGCGGCACGATCAATGCCGCCTGGACGAGGGCGATCTGGACACCGGACGAAGAAGACCGCACCAGCCACAGTGTCGACAGAGCCAACAATGCGCCGGCTGCAAGGGCGTCGGCCGGGAGGGGGTGCTTGTGCACGATTCGACGAACCGCACCGAACAGACCCTCGTCGGCTTGGGGCGGGGGTTGGACCGGGCCAGGTCCCGGATCTCCGGCGACGAACACTGTGCGCATAGGTGACTCTTCCCACCTTGGGTCCCACCCTTGGGGGCTCCCGTGGTCTGAGCGTACCGTCCCTGTCCATCGGGGATGTTTCCCAGAAGTCCTCAATCTTGCTGGTCAGAGCCCAGATTTCGGTCAGCCACATCCGACTTGAGGATGACTCGGCTCTGTGCAGAATCATCCTCGCGGGGGTCGGCATCGCCGAGGCCAGCCCCTAGCGTTGTCATGATGAAGGTCTGGACTCCAGAGGAGCACGACATGGCTCGTTCCGACCACGGACGGCCGTGGATGGCGCAGGTGCTGGCCCTTTCCAAGGTCGACTTCCCACCCGATCACCGCCAACCGCGGCCGGTGCGGTTCGCAGTGGCGGCGCTCATCGCCGTCGTGGGGTCCCTCGCAGCCGACGCCGCCCTCGTGGCGATCGGGACCGCGCTGGTTCCGGCCACCAGGGGGTACGTGCACTTCCGGTTCTCTGACTACGGCAAGCTCACGATCATCGGAGTACTCGTGGCGTGCATGGCGTGGCCCGTCGTGACCTGGATCTCCTCCGTGCCGAGATGGCTGTTCCTCCGTCTGGCCGTGATCGTGACGTTGGTCCTCTGGGCGCCTGACCTCTGGATCCTGGTGAAGGGAGAGCCCGTCAAGGCGGTGCTCGTCCTCATGGCGATGCACGTCGCCATCGCAGTCGTGACCTACGTCGCCCTGGTCCATGTCTCCCCGCCGAGACAGTCGAAGGAACGCGAGCCTCTCGGAGCTTGATCGCTCCTCGGATCGAACCCGAGCGTAAAGTGTCCTTCGCCGTCTGCACGAGGAAGGGTCGAACCGGACGTTGACCGAAGCTGGACAACCCGAAACCGCCCGTCTGTTCCGCCCGGGGAGCCATGGAGACGACAGCGCTCGGTATCGGGCCCGGGCCCCATCGGAAGGTGTTCGACGCACGACTCCCGGGCGTCACCCGGCCACCAAGGTTCCCGAGATCACGGCCATCTTCTGGATCACCAAGGCCCTGACGACCGCGATGGGCGAGGCTGCGTCGGACTTCCTCGTCCATCAGATCAAACCCGTCATCGCGGTGGGCTTCGGCGGCATCGCCCTGGTCGTGGCGCTCGTTCTGCAGTTCTCTGTGCGCCGCTACGTGCCCTGGGTGTACTGGCTGGCCGTGGCCATGGTCGCCGTGACCGGGACAATGGCCGCCGACGTGCTCCACATCCAGTTCGGCGTCCCCTACAGCGTGTCGACCCCGCTCTTCGCGGTGGTACTGGCTGCGGTCTTCGTGGCCTGGTACGCAACCGAGAAGACCCTGTCCATCCACAGCATCTATACATGGCGCCGCGAGGTCTTCTACTGGGCGACCGTCATGGCGACCTTTGCGCTCGGCACCGCGGCCGGTGACCTGACCGCCACCACCCTGCACCTCGGGTATCTCGTCTCGGGATTCGTGTTCGCGGGGATTATCACCGTGCCGGCCCTGGGGTACAAGCTGTTCGGCCTGAAAGAGACGTTCGCCTTCTGGTTCGCGTACGTCGTCACCCGACCGCTCGGTGCCTCGTTCGCGGACTGGCTGGGCAAGTCGCACCGCGTGGGTGGTCTCGCCCTCGGCGACGGCCGCGTGGCCGTGGCTTTCAGCCTCCTGATCATCGGCTTCGTCGCCTTCATGACTTTCGACCGAAGGGAATCAGCTCGCGAGACGCCGAGCCTGAGCGACGAAGCCGTCGAGTCCTGACGTCAGCAGGTCGCTCCACTGGCTTCGGGCCCCCGCGTGGGGCACGATCACAGCATGCGCATCCTCTCCCTGTTGCCTTCGGCCACCGAGATCGTCTTCGCCCTGGGTCTCGAAGGGGACCTGGTGGGGGTCACCCACGAATGCGACTGGCCCCCGGCAGCCCGCACCAAGAGAGCTGTCTCCTTCTCCGCGCTGCCCCCGGCGGCCGAGCCGGCCGAAGTGGACCGCCTGGTGAGCGCGAGCATCGACGGGGGTGAACCGATCTACCGCCTCGACACCGACGCGGTCCGTGAGCTTCGCCCCGATCTCGTGCTCACCCAGGACCTGTGTGCGGTGTGCGCCGTGCCTTCCGGCCATGTGAACGAGGCACTCGAACTGCTCGGTTGCCGCGCCGAGGTTCTCTCCATGGACCCGAGCTCGCTGGGCGAGGTTCTCGACTGCCTCCTTCGGGTTGGCGCCGTGACCGGGACCGAAGCCACAGCAGCGGCCCTCGTCGACGGGCTTCGTCAGAGGTTGCGAGCGGTGACCGGCGCCGTGGCGGGGAGACAGAGACCCGGGACCTTCGCGCTCGAGTGGTCTGATCCTCCGTTCAACGGCGGCCATTGGGTACCCGAGATGATCGAGGCCGCCGGGGGTTCGGCCCTTTTGGCCGGGCGCGGTACGCCGTCTGTCCGAGTCTCGTGGGCGGAAATCGAGGCGGCATCGCCCGAGGTGGTCGTGTTCATGCCGTGCGGGTACGGCCTGGAGGCTGCCGCCACCGAGGGTGCCTCCCTCCTTGCCAGGCCTGAGCTGAGGGGAGCGAAAGCGGTCTTCGCCGTCGACGCAAGTTCGTACTTCTCGCGTCCGGGCCCGCGTCTCGTCGACGGCGTGGAGATCCTGGCGTCGGCTCTTCATCCCGGGGCAGGGCCCGAGAGCCCCCCGGGAACCGTGCGCCGTCTCCGATAGCCGTTGGCGGGGACGTCGGGGTCGTTGACCGCCCGACGCCAGAGTGCCGTACTGTCTCGGGCGACGGGCGTCGGGGGAACGAGCAGAGATGGACGAGCACAGATGAGGAAACGGCGATGACGGCGCCCGGAGCGCTGTCCTACGACCCGCTCGATCCCGGGCTCTGGCGCGACCCCTATCCGACCTATGAGCGCCTCCGGGACGAGGACCCCGTCCACTACGTGGAGGACCGCGGTTTCTGGGTCCTGTCGCGCTTTGCGGACGTCATGGCCGCCACGTGCGACACCGACGCCTTCTCCTCCGCCCACGGCCTCACCTTCGAGGAGGACGAGATCACCAAGCTCGGGCTCATGCCGACCCTGGTCATGATGGACCGTCCCCGGCACACCCTCTACCGCCGGCTGGTCAACTCGATGTTCACTCCCCGGGCCGTCGCCGAACGAGAAGATGCCGTTCGTGCCTTCACCCGGTCACGACTCGAACACGTCGTCCAGATGGGAGAGGCGGACTTCGTCGCCGAGGTTGCCTCCCCACTGCCGTCGTTCGTGGTGGCCGACTATCTCGGTGTCCCCGAACACGACCGCTCGGCCTTCGGAGGCTGGAGCAGTGCCATCGTCTCCGCCAGCGCGAGCGGGAACATGCTCTCGGCCGGCAAGGCCGTGGGAGAGCTCTACGCGTACTTCACGGCGCTGGCCGCCTTCAAGAAGGACCACCCTGCCCACGACATGATCTCCGTGCTCCTCGACTCCGACGTGGACGGGCGCCCGGTGACCGTCGAGGAGATCCTGGGCTTCTGTTTCGTCATGGTCGCCGGCGGCAACGACACCGCCTCCGGTCTCATCGGGGGCACCGCCGCGCTCCTGAGCGAGCATCCCGACCAGCGCCGCCTGCTCACCGTCGACCCGGAAAGGATCCCCCGGGCGGTCGAGGAGCTCCTTCGATTCCTCTCGCCCGTGCAGGGTTTGTCACGCACGTCGACGAGAGAGGTGGCGGTGGGGCCCCGGGAGCGTGCCGTCACCATCCCCGCGGCCACCAAGGTGCACCTCCTTTTCGCCTCGGCCAACCGCGACCCCCGTGAATTCGGACCCGACGCCGGGACTCTGGACGTGACCCGCACCGTGGCGCGCACGGTGGCATTCAGCTCCGGACCGCACCATTGCCTCGGGGCAGCTGCCGCCCGGCTCGAAGGTCGAGTGGCGATCGAGGAGCTGCTGCGCTGGGCGCCGGGCTTCGTGGTCGACACGGATGCAGGTCGCTACGCACCAGGACCCTTCACCCGTCGCTTCGAGTACCTTCCTATCCGGGTGAATCCCTGATCGACCCCGAGCGCATGCCGGCCGGCGCGGTCGTCGCCGCTTCACGGTTTCGACAGGGGATTCAGCTCCCGAACACGAAGTCCTCGATGAGTGCTGCCAGCTCGAGCGGTGTGTCCCCCTGCAGGCTGTGCCCGGCCCCCGCCATGTGGGCGACCCGGGCCGAAGGCAGGCGGCGCCGCAATTGCGCCTCGTCCTCGTCTCCGAGGACCGAGTCCGGCCGCATACCCCGGGCCAGCAGGAGCGGCACCTCGACCGACGCCAGCGACTCCCACAGGCCGTCGTATCCCACGTCGCCCGTCTCGGACTCCCCCGAGCCGCCTGCCCCACCGTGCGGTCGGTGACGAGCCCACCGCCACACCCATGTGCCGTCGTCCTGCTGCTCGGCGTTGTGCAGGATGCCCCGCCGGAGGGAGGAAAGTGACCGGGTCGGATTGAACGACACGGTCAGGTCCAGCAGCTCGTCGAGGCTGGCGAAGCTCGCCGGGCCGTTCACGAAGTCGATGATGTGCTTGGCCCGCTCTCCCTTGATCCCCGGCAGGATGTCGACGAGGACGACCGTGCGCACCAGGTCAGGCGCCTCTTTCGTCAAGGCGATGGTGGTGAGCCCGCCGAGCGACATGCCGACCACGGCACGGGCCGCCGGGGCAAGTCGGCGGACCACCACGGCGACGTCGACCGCGTTGCCTTCCACGTTCAATTGCCCTTCGGGATGCGCGCCGGGTCCGTCCGAGTGCCCGTGTCCGGGTAGGTCGATGGCGACCAGGGGACGATCGAGGGCCATGGCGACCGTGTCCCACGTATGGGCGTTCTGGGCTCCGCCGTGCAACAGCACCAATTCCGGTTCACCGTCTCCCCACACCAGGGCGCTCAACCTCCGGCCGTCAGGCATCTCGACCCAGGCGCGCCGCACCACCGGAGGGCCGTCGAAGGGCAGGCCGTACTCCTCGGCGTTCTCGTGGAAGAGCCCGAACTCGTCGTACTGGATTCGATCCACCACGTGCAGTCGTCCTCCCGGCTACCGCTCGTCCGAACACGACATGGCGGCAAGCAGGTCCACGACAAGGTCGGGACGGCTCAGAAACGGCGAATGCCCGGTGGGCCACTCGACCACACGATCCGCTCGCCGCGCCAGAATGCGTTGGAGGTCGGGATGCACGATGTTGTCGAGCGTGCAGACGGCATACGTCGAGGGCTTGTGGCGCCAGGCCACCGCACCGGGGGTCTGGCCCAGGCTCGCCATGGGGTGGGGACCGAGCCGAGCCACAGCCCAATCAGCCACCTCGTCGCTGCAGTCGTTGTAGAAGAGAATCCGAGCCCCCGCGGCATGGATCGTGCTGATCCCGTCCTCGCCCACCTGGATCTGAGCGAGCGCATCGGGGCGGCCCGTGTGATCGAGGTCGGCAGCCGTGGACTCCGACACCGCGGCGCTCAAGGCGGACTCACCCTCGTCAAGGTTGAAAGCGGCCACGTAGACCAGGTCCGCGACATTGGAATGGACACCTGCCTCGGTGTTGACGATTCCGCCGTAGGAATGCCCCGCCAGGATGACGGGCTCGTCGAATCCGTCCAGTGCATTCCGGACGCGCTCAGCGTCAGCATGCAGGTCGGTGAGTGCTCCTGCATCGTCCCCATGCCCAGGGAGATCGATCGCAACTGCCGGGACGCCACGTTCGGTGAGTCCAGCCACGACCGGCTCCCAGCACCAGGCGCCATGCCAGGCTCCATGGACGAGAAGCACCGGTTTCGCCACCACCGCCTCATCTTGCCACCGCCTCACCGGAGTGCGCCCTTCGACGCCCTGGACGTCTTCCACGTCTACCCAAACGCCGATCCGCCTCCGGAACCGCAGCACGTCGCCCGCTCCAGAACGCCGTGTCCACGGGTCCGACACAATGTGACGTGCCCGTCTCACGCGCAGCTGCCACCGACGTGGTCGGCCGCCTCGTCGCCGCCGGGTGCGTCGCCGCCGAAGAGGAGGCCGACGAGCTCCTCGCCGCCGCGACCGACCTGGCCACGCTCGAGGTATGGCTCCAGCGGCGCGAGACGGGTGAACCACTGGCCTGGATCACCGGAGCACTGCAGTTCTGCGGCCGCACGCTGCGCGTGGACCGGGGGGTCTACGTCCCTCGGGTCCAGAGCGAGGAGCTTGCCCGCCGCGCCGGCACACTGCTCCCCATGCATGGCCGGGCCCTCGATCTCTGCACGGGAGCAGGGGCCATCGCCGCCCACCTCTCGACACGGGTGCCCACGGCAACGGTCATCGGTATCGACATCGACATCGGCGCGGTGATGTGTGCCCGACGAAACGGCGTCCGGGCCCTGGTGGCCGACCTCGACGGGCCATTGCGCCCGGTGCGCGAGTGGGACCTGGTCACGGCGGTCGCTCCGTATGTCCCCACCGGGGAAGTGCGCCTGCTGCCCGCCGACGTCCAACGATACGAACCCCGAGCCGCGCTCGACGGCGGCGAAGACGGTCTCGACCTCGTGCGGCGGATCGTGGCCGCCGCCGGCCGACTCCTCCGTCCCGGTGGCTGGCTGTTGGTCGAGTTGGGAGGGACGCAGGACAACGCTTTGACCCCGCTGCTCGCCGCGTCAGGTTTCGGTCGAACCGATCCTTGGTGGGACGAACACCGAGACCTGCGAGGATTGGCGTCCCAGGCAACGGGCTCCCCGGGGCCTTCGCCATTGAGATGACGGGGAAGCGTTCACGGCGTCAGAGGTCAAGCGCGGCCCGCGTACTGCGCCAGCATTTCGAGCTGTTGGGCCGTGCCTACGCTGATGAGGACATCTCCGGCTTCGATGACGTCCTCGGGCGACGGGTTGGTCAGGAATCCGCCGTCGGGACGCCGGATGGCCAGCACCAAGGCCCCGGTGCGGTCGCGCAGTTGCGCCGATCGCAAGGTGCCGCCCGACAGTGGCGAGGAGGATGACACCGCCAGCTCCTCCAGACGGAACTCGAGCGTGCCGTCGTGCATGACGATGTCGACGAAGTCGACCACATGGGGCTGGGTCACGAACGAGGCCATCCGGTCACCACCGAGCTGCTGGGGGTTCACCACCCGGTCGGCACCGGCACGCACGAGCTTCGGCTCCGAGGACTCGTTGCGGGCCCGGGCGATGATCTGGAGGTCGGGTCGCATCGACTTTCCGGCGACCGTCACGTACAGGTTGTCGGCATCGGTGTCGAGCGCGGCGACCAGCGAGGCTGCCCGGTCGATGCCGGCCTGACGAAGCACCTCGTCGTCGGTCACGTCACCGTGCACCGTCGCGTAGGGCACCTCACCCAGGCGCTCGGGATCCCGGTCGACCACGACGACGTCACGATCGGCGTTGGCCAGGAACTGCGCCACCTCACGCCCGACCCGTCCCCAGCCACACACGATCACGTGCCCGGACATGCGGGCGATGTCCCGCTCCATCTTGCGCCTCCTGACGAGGTCCTGCATATGGCCCTCGATGAGCACCTCGAGCACGGCCGAGAACGTGTAGAGCGCCGTGCCCACGCCCACGAGGATCAGGATGATGGTGAAGACCTTGCTTCCGGCGTCCAGTGGATGCGGGGAGTTGAACCCTACCGTCGTGACGGTGATGACCGCCTGGTAGACGGCATCGAGAAGGCCGAACCCGAACAGCACGTATCCCCCTGTGCCCGCCACGAGGACCAGGGCCAGGGCCCCCAGGCCGATCCTCACTCTCCGGAACGGGTTCCGCACCGGGGCCATCATGCCCCACGGAAGGTGCGGCACTACACGGGCCGTCTCCGCCCATGGCGAACATTCCGGCTGTCTCAGCTCCGGATGTCGAGAATCCGGAGCCAGCGTCGACAGCAAGGTGAGCGCTGCCATCGAGGCACCGCCGATCGGGAAGGATGGAGACATGCGATTCATGCTGCTGCAGAATTACGGGGGGGTCGACGCCGACTGCGCCCCCATGTCGGAGTGGGATCCCGAGGACATCAAGGCCCACATCCTGTTCCAGCAGGCGTTGAACCAGGAGCTCACCGAGCGCGGCGAGCTGGTCGACGCCCAGGGACTGGCCGGCCCTGAACTGGCCAGATTCGTCGTGTCGGACGGGACTGCCCCCGCCGTGATCACCGATGGCCCGTTCGCGGAGTCCAAGGAGCTGCTGGCCGGGTACCGGTTGGTGGACGTCGAGACGGCCGAGCGGGCTCTCGAGATCGCCGCTCAGGTGTCGGCGGCGCCCGGGGCCGACGGGGCGCCCGATCCGCCAGCGGATCGAGGTGCGAGAGGTGCTGAGCGCGCCCGACCCCGAGGTGTGACAACCTCCGTGGGCACCGAGGGCCTGTTGCGCGAGCTGGCGCCGCAGGTCCTCGGTGCCGTCGTCCGCCGCTACGGCCATTTCGCCGATGCCGAGGACGCGGTGCAAGAGGCGCTGCTCGCCGCCACCACGGCATGGCCCGCCCAAGGTGAGCCGGACAACCCGCTCGGGTGGCTCATTCGTGTGGCATCGCGCCGCCTGAGTGACCAATACCGCGGCGACGACGCCCGCCGTCGACGGGAGGACCTCGCCGCATCGTGGTCCCTCGCTGGCCCCGACCCCGCATCGGGGCGCGACGACACGCTCATCCTGATGTTCATGTGCTGCCACCCATCGCTGACACCGGCGTCGGCCATCCCGCTGACGCTGCGGGCCGTGGGCGGTCTGTCGACACGGGAGGTCGCCACCGCGTTCCTGGTCCCCGAAGCGACCATGGCCCAGCGGATCAGCCGGGCCAAGGCCAGGGTCAAGGCATCGGAGGAGCCCTTTGCCCTCCCCTCTTCCGACGAGCGTGCCGAACGCCTGCGATCCGTGCTGCACGTCCTCTACCTCATCTTCAACGAGGGCTACGCCAGCAACAGCGGTCCCGATCTGGCTCGAACCGACCTTTCGGGCGAGGCCATCCGCCTGGCCCGTGCCGTCTGCGCCGCCCTGCCCCAAGAGCCCGAGGTCACCGGTGTGCTCGCCCTCATGCTGCTCACTGACGCCCGGCGCCCGGCGCGCACCCGGGTGGACGGCGAGCTGGTCCCGCTGTCCGAGCAGGACCGCACCCTTTGGGACCGGAGCCTCATCGCCGAGGGCACCGCGCTCGTCGAGGGGGCCCTGCAATTGCGACAGGTGGGCGAATACCAGGTACAAGCGGCCATCGCCGCGCTCCACGACCAGTCCGTCCAGTACGCCGACACCGACTGGACCCGAATCCTCTCCCTCTACGAGCTGCTCGAGAAGATGACTGGCAATCCCATGGTCACGCTCAACCGGGCGGTCGCCGCCGCCATGGCCCATGGGCCCGGGGCCGGCCTCGCCGTGCTCGACGAACTCGGCGATCGGCTCGGCGACCATCACCGTGTCCATGCCGTGCGCGCCCATCTCCTCGAGCAGGCCGGAGACGCCGGGAACGCGATCATCGAGTTCCGAGCGGCGGCAGCCCGGACGACGAACCTGCGCGAACAGCACTACCTCGTGACCAAGGCCGCCCGACTCGCCACGGAGTCGGCTGGCAACCAGAGGGAGCCGCCGCCGACCCGAATGTCATAATGCGACGCCATCGATCGAGGGGAGGCGTCATGGGAATTCGCTGCGTGGTGACCGGGCAGAAGGAAGACGGCAAGTCTGCCATCGTGGCCGACGAGGAGGTGGACCCGATCACCGTGTCGCTCCTGCCGGGCACGCAGTTCCATCGACTGTGGGGTTCCGACTCGGCGCCGACCCTTCCTACCGACGGCACCCCGCCCGGCCAGGACGGGTACTTCCCCCCGCCGGGTGGGTACCGCTTCCTCTTCTTCACTCTTGGTCCCGACTCGGCGACCCTGCCCGATGACCTCGACCTCGGGGCCGCCCTGGTGGAGCTGGGTACGAAGCTGCCGGGCCTGGCCGAGGCCATGGAGCCGGACAATCCCGGAATGCACACCACGGACACCGTCGATCTCGATCTCGTGGTCTCAGGCGAGGTGTGGCTCGAGCTCGACGACGGCGAGGAGCTCCATCTCCACGCCGGTGACTGCGTGGTTCAGAACGGCACTCGCCACGCCTGGCGCAATCGATCCTCGGAACCAGCTGTCCTGTTCGTGACGCTCCTGGGTGCGCGAAGAGGACCTGGGTGACCCCACACTGACCCAGGGCCGTCGGCGCGGCTCTTCGTCGCAAAGTGACCTTCTCCTCTGTCCCGTCCTGCCGGCTCGGCGTACCTTCATTGGGGCCGACGAGATGACAAGCTGAGGGGAGTTCTATGCGCGCGCTGGTGTATCACGGCCCGGGGAACAAGGCGTGGGAGGAAGTCCCCAAGCCGACACTGTTGGCGGACACCGACGCGATCGTTCGGGTTGACGCCGTCACGATCTGCGGAACGGACCTGCATATCCTCAAGGGCGACGTGCCCGCTGTGACCGACGGGCGCATCCTCGGCCACGAAGCGGTGGGCACCGTGGAAGAGGTCGGCTCGGGCGTGAAGAACGTCCACGTGGGCGACAGGGTGCTGGTGTCGTGCATCACGGCCTGCGGGTCGTGCCGATTCTGTCGCGAGAGTCGCTACGGGCAATGTCTCGGTGGCGGAGGATGGATTCTGGGCCACAAGATCGACGGGACCCAGGCTGACTACGTCCGGGTTCCGTTCGCCGACAATTCGACGTACCCGGCACCGGTGGGGATCGCCGACGAAGAGTTGTTGATGCTGGCCGACATCCTGCCCACCGGGTACGAGGTGGGCGTGCTCAACGGCAAGGTGGCACCCGGTGACGTGATCGCCGTCGTGGGAGCGGGACCGATCGGCCTCTCCGCGATCATGGGCGCGAGGCTCTACAGCCCCTCCCATGTGATCGCAATCGACAAGGCCGACACCCGGCTCGAGGCGGCCAAGCAGTTCGGCGCCGACGTGATCGTGAACAACGGTGTGCAGGATCCCGCCGAGGTCGTCGCCGAGTTGACCGACGGTCTCGGTGCCGACGTTGCCATCGAAGCAGTCGGCGTACCCGCCACCTTTGAGCTGGCGGCCCGGCTCATTCGGCCCGGCGGCCGGGTTGCCAACGTTGGCGTGCACGGCGAGGCGGCCACGTTGCACCTCGAAGACCTCTGGATCCGAGACGTGACGATCACCACCGGCCTGGTCGACACCTACTCGACACCCACCCTGCTGAAGCTCATCGTGAGCCACCAGGTCGATGCCGGGCAGTTCATCACCCATCACTTCGACTTCGGCGCCTTCCTCGAGGCATATGACGTGTTCGGGCGAGCCGCGGAGACCGGAGCGCTGAAAGTCGTCCTGACCAGGGCCTGACCAGCCTTGGACCTTCGGGTCGAATCGCAGTCGCCAGCGCTATCAGCCGACTGGCACGATCCGCTGCCCGCAGCAGAGCGGGTACTCCCGATCGCCTCCTGATCCGGAGGGCTGGCCTCCCGCTGAGCGCCCCGCATCCCGCGGCGCGTGGTTGTGACCGCAGTGGCATGATCGCCCCATGGCCTCGCGCTCATGGGTCGTCGTTGGCCTCGACAACGGTGGCACGTCCAACAGCGCGACCTTGCTCGACGGCTCGGGACACTTCTTGGTGGACAAGCTGGTCGAGACTCCCAGCCGCGTCCGAGAAGGGCCGGACGTGGCGGTCGGAGCTCTCGTCGAGGCCGTCGACCACGTGCTCCGACTTTCAGGAATGGCGAGGGAGTCGGTGCGTGCCGTCGGCCTCGGGACGCCGGGCCCGGCCAGCGCGGATGGCGTGATCTCCTCAAGGGGCTCGACGAACTTCTCGCACCCGGCGTGGCACGGCTTCGACTTTCGGGGCGTGCTCGAGCTCCGGCTCGGTGTTCCCGTCACCTACAACAACGACGGCAACGCCGCTGCGCTCTGGGCCCATCATGAGCACTTCGGGCCCGAAGCGTCGCTGCACTCGTCGGTCTCGGCGATCGTCGGTACCGGCCTTGGGGGTGGAGTGATAGAGGCCGGGCGCGTGATCCGGGGAGCTGCCGGGATGGCGGGCGAGCTCGGTCACGTCCACATACCCATGCAGGGGCTGCTCGCCGAGGGACAGCCCGAGCCGGAATGCAAGTGCGGCTTCGTCGCCGATGCCGAAAGCGTCGCTTCCCTGACCGGCATCGAGAAGAACTTGTTGCCCTACTGGCTGACGCGCTTCCCAGACCACGAACTCGCGAAAGCGGGGTCGATCAGCGAGGCCGCCAAGCTGGTCCGCGCTTTCGGGGACGCCGAAGACCCCATGGCGCTCAAGATCTTCGATCAGCAGGCGATGGCACTCGGGCGGCTCTTCACAATCGCGAGTAACTTTCTCGATCCGAGCGCGTACTTCGTCGGAGGGGGTGTCGTCGAGTCCTCCCCGAAGTTCCGCGATTGGTTCGTGGAACGGGTCCGCGAGTACACATCGCTTCGAGACGAGCAGCTTGATGTGGCCACGTTTGCCCTCATCCCGGATCTCGACATGGCGGGTGCCCGCGGCGCCGCGCTTGCGGCTCTTGACTCCCTCCACGAGCGCCGACCCAATGAGCGCTGATCGGCGGCCCAACCGGTCGCTTCGGTGATGTTGGTGCTGCACGGCAGCCCGATCCCGGCCATAGCAAGGGACCACCCCACTCTGGTTCATCCGCCCGACGTTGTCCCTGGGCTGGTGAGTACATTGCACAGAATGGAGATCAGGCAATGACCAAGCACGGGAGCGACATCGACCGAAGCGCGGAATGGGCGGCCCTCAAGGACCGCCACCTCCGGCCCTTGGGCGATCGACCGGCCTCATCGGCCAGGGGTCTGCATCACTTCGCCCTGCTCTGCAGTGATGTCGAACGGACCATCGTGTTCTACCAGGACCTCCTCGAGTTCCCCCTAGTCGAGCTATTCGAGAACCGGGACTACCGCGGATCCACCCACTTCTTCTTCGATGTCGGCCAAGGCAACTATCTTGCCTATTTCGACTTCCCCGGTCTCGACCTCGGGGAGTACCGCGAGGTGCTGGGAGGCCTCCATCACATCGCCATCTCCGTCACTCCCGAGCAGTGGGAACGGCTCGTGGCCAAGTTGGAAGCGACCGGGATCGAGACCTTCATCGTGGACGGCACTTCGGTGTACTTTGCGGGGCCCGACGGAGAGCGGCTCGAATTGCTCTCGTACCCACTGAACGACATGTACGGGACGGTCGTCGGTTGACGCGTTCGACCCGCAACGATGCGCGTGATCGGTTCGAGCTACGAAGCTGGCGTCCACTCCGCCTCAGGATGATCCTTCGGGATCGGAGCCCCCGGTCCACGGATCGCCACGCCGTCCCGCCCCGCCCCTTTGACCTGGTAGAGGGCGAAGTCGGCGTCATCGAGCAGGTGTTCAGTCGTGGGAGTGGAGAGGTCGAGGCCGCTCACTCCCACGCTCAGCGTCACCGGCACCTCTAAAGACACGGCGACGTCCTTACGCATGCGCTCCACAAAGGCGACCGCCTCAGCCGGCTCGGTGTCAGGCATGAGGACCCCGAATTCGTCCCCTCCCAGCCGGCCCACCAGGTCGAAGCTCCGGGCATGGGCGCGGAGCGTGGCACCGATGCCGGCCAGGACGTGGTCTCCGACGACGTGCCCGTAGGTGTCGTTCACTGCCTTGAAGCGGTCCACGTCGATCAACAGGAGGCTGAGGCGATGGCCATGCCGCACAGAGCGGGCGATCTCCTCTTCCAAGCGCTCATGGAACACCCGATGGACCGCGCATCCGGTCAACCCATCGGTTGCTGCCAACCGGCTGACCTCTTCCGCAAGCCGCTGTTCGTGCCGCTCCCGGTTGGTCCGGTTGACCGACGCCGCCACGGAGAGCACAGAGGCGCCGGCCAACACGCCGAACAGGACCACGACTCCCTCTTGCGAGTAGTTGATGTCCGAGTCGGTCAATACGACGAAACCGGCGGAACCAAGGGTGGAAAGACCGCACAGACCCGCGACCAAAGGGGTGAACGCCAAAGCCGAGTAGGCGACGGGAAGGAAGAGCAGCAAGAGGACAGGGCTGTCAACACCTGTGTCGAGGGAGGCAACCCCTCCGACGGCCAAGGCGGCCAGAATGGTCCAGGTCGCCGAGAAGAGGGACCGCCAATGCTTTGAAGATAGGTTCGGCGCAAGCAACAGGTTCCCGAGCCCGAATGCGAACCATATCCCCACCACGATCCACAGGACGCCCCGGTGAGGGCCACGGGGAGTGAAGCCCAGGTACACCAGGACGAGGATCGTCTCTATCAAGAAGACGCCGAAGCCGATCCGCATGTGCCTGAGCCAGAAGTCTCGCTGGATGTCCTTCTTCGGGTCGACTCTGGGTCGGGCTCCTGGCGTCAGGACACCACTCATGGGTCAGACCGTCGACCGTGAGTCCCGCTCCGGAGCGAGAAGACCCTCCCCGACGTGGTGCAGACAGGCGTCGACGACCTGAGGGTCGAACAGCGTTCCCCGCCCCCGTCTGATCTCGTCGAAAGCGGCTTCGAGGCCCAGGGCGGCACGATAGGGCCGATGTGACGACATGGCTTCAACCGTGTCGGCGACGGCGATGATCCGGGCTCCCAGAAGGATCTCCTCACCGTGGAGACCATCGGGGTAGCCGCTTCCGTCGCAGCGTTCGTGGTGCTGGAGGACCATGTCCGCCACCGGCTGGGTGAATGGGATGTCGGCGACGATTTCGTA
Organism: Acidimicrobiales bacterium; assembly: GCA_031292675.1. Taxonomy (GTDB): domain Bacteria; phylum Actinomycetota; class Acidimicrobiia; order Acidimicrobiales; family UBA8190; genus Chersky-840. The sequence continues at coordinate 5,717 of JARLGQ010000073.1, read as the reverse complement.
CCCGGCCCGCGAATGACCCTTGATCATTTCCCAGTCCGAAGGGCGCAACTTGCCGGGCCGGACGAGGATCTCGATGGGGACACTGACCTTGCCGACGTCGTGGATCGTGGCTGCGATCCGAATCCCCTCCACCTCGTCGGCACTGAGCCCGAGGTTGGTGGCAATGGCCACGGCGATGTCTGCCACGCGGCGCTGATGTCCAGCGGTGTAGGGATCACGTGCTTCGGCGGTGGCGGCGATGGCGTCAACAGCCCCGCGAGTCAGCTCGTCGCGCAACCGGTCGGCGTGCTTGCGCTCGGTGATGTCGACGACGACGAGCCCGATTCCGATGATCTCACTTTGGAGGCGGACCGGATAGTAGTTGGAAAGCCAGTGGTGGAGCTGACCGGGATCAGCCGCAGTTTCTCCCGACACGTCGACATTGACAACGGACTCGCCGGTGTCGAAGACCCGCCGGTAGATAGCCTCGACCTGAGGCCAGATCGTCGGAACGACCTCGGCCACGGTCCGACCGATCTGGTCCTCCACCGAAGAGCCGTTGACCGATGCGAGCATCTGGTTGAGACGAACGAACCGAAACTCCCGGTCCACGAACCCGAGGCCGACGGGAGCAGTCGCCTGAAGCGTCTCGAGCAAGCTCAGGGTCTCGGCGGCACGCCGGTCGGACCGGCGCCGTTCCTCCAGATTGCGGACATGCTCGGTCAGATCATGGGCGATGGTAGCGATGCCGACCACGCCCCCGTCGGGTCCGAGAACCGGAGAGACCGTGATCGACACCGCAATCCGAATGCCGTCTCTTCGTACCCGCTCGGTGTGCAGATTCTGTACCGTCTCGCCCTGCCGGACGCGATCCAGCAACCCGGTCAGCTCGTCGGACCGGTCGGGCGGAAGCAGCACTTCGATCCCGTTGCCGAGCATTTCCGTGGCGTTGTAGCCATAGAGGCGTTGGGCCGCAGCGTTCCAGAACACCACCAACCCAGCCGGGGTCTTGCCGATGATGGCATCGTCTGATGAGTTGACCAGCGCCGCCAGGAAGGGTTCGGCTCCGAGCTGCTGCTGGACGAGCGCGACGGGGTTCACCTCCTCCTGATCGGCATTCTCGGACACGAGCAAAAGGGGCCATTGGTCCCTACATCCGGACAACTTCTGGCCCCAGGAACGATCGAACGCTCTGCGTGAGGCCCCAGGGATCGTCCTGCCCGTCGGAGCTCCTCCCCTGCGGGCTGCACGGCGTGAGCCGTTCTGGGCCGAGTAGACGGTGGGAGGTTGTGAACCGCATCAGAATTCGTTCTCGTCCTCGGCGGTCGCCAAAGTGGATCCGACTTGACCGGGCAGTTGACAGATCACTCAGCACGCTCACAGGTGACTGTCGGCACAGTCTGAGGTTCGCGTGGTCACATGGCGAAGTGAGACGCTCACCGGGACCGGATGAGGAAGAGGGCCTACCGCCAGCACCGCAAGAAGGACCCCGAGCACGGCAACGTCGGCTGGCCATGTCCAAGGTGCGGTGGGTGTCACGGTCAATCGCTGTCCTCGCCACGGGAGCGGCCGCCCTGTTGGGATTGGTCGTAGCCGAGCAGGTTCCCGGGACGGTGCCGATCACCCAGGCCGCCATCGGTCCCAAGGGAACCAGCGCCGCATCGACGAACGCGCCGACCCCGACATCGAGGTCGGCAACCGTCGTCTCCGGAGGGACCGCCGCCGTGGCCAAGACGAGCACGGCATCAACGAATCCGTCTTCGTCGGTGCAGACTCGTGCACCACGCCCGACTTCGAAGTCGGTGACCGTGGTCTCGGGTGGGACCGGCACCCGACCCCGTTCCGACGACTAGTTCCGGCGGAGATAGGCGGTACGGCCGACGAGGAGAGTTTCAGTCCGCGTCGACCGCTACCATGACGCGGTGCCGCCCCCCTTGGCGCTGACACGCCGGATGTTGTTGGGCGCCACCGGCGTCGCTGCCACCGCGGTGCTCCTCGAGGGCTGCTCCACCACACAACGCCCAGATCGTGCGACGACGGGACGTGTGGCCGTGGTGGGCGCCGGGCTTTCCGGGCTTGCCGCCGCCCTGGCGCTTCGAGGGGCGGGCTGGGAAGTGGTCGTCCTCGAAGCCCGCGATCGCGTGGGCGGCCGGGTGCACACGTTGTATCAGCCGTTCACCGACGGGCTGCACGTCGAGGCCGGTGGTGAGTCCATCGACGACAACCACGACCAGATCCAGGCCCTCGCCCGTCACTACCGTCTCGCCCTGGCCCACCGGCCCGCGGACAAGCTCGAGAACGCCGCGGTATACGGGGGCGGAAGAAGGAGCGTCTTGAGCGCCTTTGCCGCCGCCGATGCCGGGTCGTTGGCCGGATACGCGAAATTCAGCAACGCGCTGATCGAGATGGCCGGAAACCTCGACCCCGCCCACCCGGAGCTCGCCTCGCAGGCGGAGCGTTGGGACCGGCAATCGCTTCAGGACTTTGCTGGCACTCAGACGCTCGACGCCGGCGCTGAGCTGCTCGTGCAGTCGGACTACCGGGGCAACTACAACGCCCAGTTCGACCAGGTGTCGCTCCTCTTCGTGCTCCAACAGTCGGTCGCCGACGAGGCATTGCCCGAGGCCGGCGTCGAGACCATGCGGATCGCAGCGGGAAACAGTGCCCTGCCCGAGGCGATGGCCCGCGACCTGGGGACGGCCGTGAGGCTCGACTCGCCGGTCACGAAGATCGAACAGCATTCGTGGGGCGTCCGAGTAACGGCCGGCTCGGGGACGGGGGGCGCCAACACGGTCGACGCCGCACGTCTCGTCCTGGCGGTGCCGCCGCCGGCGCTCCGGGCGGTCTCGTTCGATCCTCCGCTTTCCCCGGAGGTCGCGGCGATGATCGACGAGCTCGATCTGGGCCATGCATTGAAGGTGTCGACCCAGTACGACCGGCGGTTCTGGTTGTCCGAGGGTTTGTCGGGGTTCACCATCACCGACCTCCCCTTCGGTGTCGGCTGGGACGCCACCGACTCCACGCCGGGAGGTCCCGAGCGACCCGGGGTCCTCACCCAATTCGTGACCGGCAATGCCGCCAAGGCTGGCGCTGCGCTCGGTGATCGGACCCGCATCGCCTCGTTCCAGCGGCAGCTCGACGTCGTCTACCCGGAGGGAAGACAAGAGAAGAGTGCCATCGCCACCACGATGGCCTGGACCGACGAGCGCTACACGGGAGGTGGATACGCCGTGTACGCCCCGGGGCAGATGACGCGGTTCTGGCCGCTCTTGCGCCGTGCTCATGGCGCCATCTGGTTTGCCGGCGAGCACACCGAGACCCTTGCGGGCTATATGGAAAGCGCCGTGCGCTCGGGGCACCGGGTCGCGGCGTCCATCGGACCGGCGCCGCGCTGAACCGCGGGACGAGGCACAGGGGACGATCGCCGAGGTGCTCTGTTGTTGCCTCAGGGCGCGTGACACCCGCGGGGTTGACGCATCGGAGCAAAAAGTGATATCATTTAGATAGCACTTTTAGAAGGAGATCGCCATGAGCGACCCAATGTCACCGGCCGTCGCCGAACCCGTTGGACACCAGGGAGCCCGGGTCCAAATCAGTGAGGGTGCTGCCTTCGCCATCAACGGCTGGCTGGGGGTTCTGCTGCTTGCCGGCGGTGTCGTGGCGATGGTGTTCGCCGCCCAGCATGACAACGCGGTGATTTGGCTCCCGCTGGTCGTTTCCGTCCTGGTCATCACGTCGCTGGTGATCGTGCCACCCGGTCAGACGTCGGTGGTCCAGTTCTTCGGCCGCTATGTCGGCACGGTGCGTCGTCCCGGGTTCTGGTGGGTCTTGCCGCTCACGGTGCGTCGCCGGGTCAGCGTCCGGGTCCGTAACTTCGAGACCAACCACCTCAAGGTGAACGATGCCGACGGCAACCCAGTCGAGATTGCTGCCATCGTGGTCTGGCAGGTCGCCGACACCGCCAAGTCGACCTACGCCGCCGACAACTACTTGGACTTCGTCTCGGTGCAGGCCGAGTCGGCGCTCCGCCACGTCGCCACCAGCCATCCCTACGACGACACCTCCGATGCCGGGACGTCGTTACGCGGCTCCACCGACGTGGTTGCCGCTGCGCTGGCCCGCGAGGTCGCGGAGCGGGTCTCGATCGCCGGGGTCGAGATCGTAGAGGTGCGGATCTCCCACCTCGCTTACGCACCGGAGATCGCGCAGGCGATGCTCCGCCGCCAGCAGGCCAACGCCGTCGTGGCGGCTCGATCGCGGATCGTCGAAGGCGCCTGTGGGATGGTGGAGATGGCACTGAACCGTCTGGCGCAGGGCGGCGTCGTCTCTCTCGACGAGGAGCGGACCGCCAGCATGGTGAGCAACCTGATGGTGGTGCTGTGCGGGGACCAACCGCCGTCGCCCGTCGTGAACACCGGTTCCCTCTATACGTGAGCGAGCGCCGGCAGGTCTTGCTGCGGGTCGATCCGGCGGTCCACGACGCACTGATCCGCTGGGCCAACGATGAGTTTCGCAGCGTCAACGCGCATGTCGAGATGCTGCTGCGTCAGGCTCTGAGGGACGCCGGGCGCATGCCCAAGGACACGGCGCCGCTGCCGAGGCGAGGCCGTCCTCGGGCCCGCGATTAGACAATTCCCATCTGGCCTTGCGAGGAGTGTGCGGCCCCTCCTGGCTCGGTCTCCCCCGGCCCCGGCGTTCCGTGCTGGTCGGGCCCGTCGGAGCCGGCTGCCACCGCTTGGTGGAGGAGGCCCTGCAGTATGCGGGCGCACAGCAACCCGACCTGCGTGGGTGAGCACCCGAAGTCGGCCATGAGCGCCTGGGTGGTGTGGGCCGACAGGTGCAAGGCGAAGGCCAGCGTCAAGTCCTCGGGGGGCTCCCCGGCCCCCCCGGCGGAGCGCCAGGCCAGGGCGGCCATGTAGCGCATCCCGCGTAGGCGATAGGCCCGGGACAGCTCGGCCACGTCGGCGAGGGCCTCCGACCCGGGCCGCGGTGGGGCGTAGATGTCCCAGAATGCGGTGCCGAAGACCTCTGCCATACGGGTGTGGATGGTCACGGCCAGGGCCTCGAGCCAGCCGTCCACATCGGCGACCTGCTGGGGCAAGCTGTCGATCCAGGCGGCGAGGTCTCCGGCGTCGCGGGGCGAGCCCATGTCGGGGTAGCGGCCGCACGCCTCGAACATGTCCCGGACCGTCTCGGCCATCAACCGGTCGTGGCTGCGGTAGTGCCGGAAGATGGTGCGGGGGCTCACCCTCGAGAGCTCTGCGATCTGCTCCACGGTGGCGTTGAAGCCGTGCTGGGCGACCACGGCCATGGCGGCCCGACGGATGCGGGTCCTGGTCAGCTCCCGGCGCTCCGCCGCCAGCGAGTGCGGGCGCTTGTCACCCTGGTCCACGGCCACCGTCCGGCACCCCGATGCTTGCTACTGCTCCCGGCTCCCCACCAGGCGCTCAATGAAATCGTATCGGATCCCGGGCTTGTCGGACCGGTGGCGTGGCACCTACGTGTGAAATCTCATGAAGAGTCGGCGGGAAATTCCCTTTGGTGACATCGGGCCGTTTCGTATACTTCCGTTAGCACCGCCCGGCATCCGAACCTCGTTGCCTCAGTGCTCGGTGCCTTCACGGAGGCACAGTGGAGGACATGGAACGCACGCCGGCCACCGGGCCGAGTACAGGAGCCCTCGGCCATGGCTAAACGAAACTATTTGGTGGAGGGCTTATCTGGTGCCGGTAAATCGT
>JARLGQ010000072.1 GCA_031292675.1 Acidimicrobiales bacterium | reverse complement strand
TGGCCGGTCTGGCCATGACCGACGAGGCCCGTACGCAGATCGGGAAGTACCTCACCGACCATCGCCGCGACAGGGAGGGCCAGGTCGTCTACGACCTGCGCGCCGACTTCGGGGTCGAGCCCGACGAGGTGCGGGAAGTCTTCGGCTTCTACCACGACGCCGTTGCGGTGCAGGTGGAGGTCACATGAGCCCCGACGGCGTCGATCGGCTCGTCGACGAGCGGCCGGGCAAGGAGCTGCTCACACCCGTCTACGACGACCCCGCCCAGCGCCTGACCGACTTCCTCTACCGCTCGGGTGGGACGACGGCGGCGTACATGCTCGTCACCGGGGCGGGCCGGGTGATCGTGAACACCGGGTTGGGCTACGAGGCCCCCCACCACAAGCGTGTCTTCGATGCCGTGTGTCCCGGCCCCACGCCCTACATCGTCACGACCCAGGCTCATGTCGATCACGTCGGGGGTGTCGGGTTGTTCCGGGAGCCCGACACCAGCTACGTCGCCCAGGCCAACAATCAGGCGTGCCAGCACGATGACGAGCGCATCGCCACCCTGCGGTTGCGGACGGCCGGCATCTGGTTCGACGTGAGCGGGAGACGGGCCCGGGAGATCGCGGCCGAGAACCCGGGTGTCCCCATGCGCCAGGACAAGCCCGTCCCCGACGTCACGTTCGATCGTCACCTCGAGCTGCACGTCGGCGGCCTGGACCTCGAGCTCATCGCCACGCCCGGGGGCGAGACCGTCGACAGCTGTGTCGTGTGGCTTCCCCGGCACGGCGTCTGCCTCCTCAGCAACCTGGTGGGCCCGCTGTTTCCCCACTTCCCGAACCTCAACACGCTGCGGGGTGACCGCTACCGCATGGTGGAGCCCTACCTCGAATCGGTCCGCACCGTCCGCGCCCTCGAGCCCTCGATGCTGGTCACCGGGCGCCACGAGCCCATCGTCGGGCGCCGGCTCATCGACGCCGCCCTGGCCCGGCTCCATGACGCTGTCGACTACGTGCACCGCGAGACCCTCGCCGGTATGAACGAGGGCAAGGACGTGTTCACCTTGATGCGCGAGATCCACCTCCCTGCCGAGCTGCGCGTGGGGGAGGGATACGGCACGGTGGCCTGGGGGGTGCGCACGATCTGGGAGACCTACATGGGATGGTTCAGGCTGCGCTCGACGACCGAGCTGTACCCGCTGGAGCCCGCCGCGGCGTTCGCCGAGCTCGTGGACCTGGCGGGGGCGGACGCAGTCGTGGGGCGGGCCCGGGCCAAGCTCGGCGCGGCCGAGCCCGTCGTGGCTATCCACCTCGTCGAAGCGGTCCTGCGCCGGGAGCCGGCCCACGGTGGTGCCCTCGGGGTGATGATCGACGCCCACCAGGCGCTCCTCGACCGTGGGGGCCACGGCAATTTCTGGGAGAGCGGGTGGCTGCGTCACCAGTTGGAGCAGTGGCGTCTCGAGTCAGAGACATGAGCGGAGCCCGACTGTGGGTTCAGCCTCGCAGCTCGTACGCCTCCCACTCCGGTGCCACCATGGCGCTGCGGAAGCGTCCGAAGTGCCATGGCCAGGCGGCGGGAATGCCGCGATCGTCCAGGTACCAGCTGCGACACCCCGTCGCCCACACCGTCTTCTTGGCCGCTTCCACGCGCGCCGCCTCGAATCGGTCCATCGCAGCCTGGGTGGCGCTGATCTCGTGGCACTCGCCGGTCCGGAGACGGTCGACCAACTGCATGATGTAGCCGACCTGCAGCTCGGCCACCTCCACCAGGGAGAAATTCCCCACGGGGCCGTTGGGCCCGTTCAGCATGAAGAAGTTGGGGAATCCGGGCACCGAGATCGAAAGGTAGGCCTCGGGGCGTCGGGCCCACGCCTGCTCGAGATTCCGGTCGTCGCGTCCCACGACGGACATGGGTCGCACAAAGGCGTCCACCTTGAAGCCGGTGGCCAGGACCAGGACGTCGAGCTCGTGCAACTCGCCGTCAGCGGTGCGGACCCCGCCGGGCTCGACACTGTCGATGGCGTCGGTGACCAATTCGGCGTTGGGTTCCTGGATCGCCCGGTAGAAGTCGGCTGAGACGATGAGCCGCTTGCATGCGGCCCGGTAGTCCGGGCGCAGGCGCTCGCGGAGCCCCGGGTCGGTGACGTTGTCCTCGAGGTTTTTCAGACAGGCGTCTTCGATCATCTTCATCTGTGGCGATTCGGCGTCCACGACCGCACCGGAGAACCCGTCGAAGAGCTGTGACACTCCGGCGCGCAGCTCTTCCATCAGATGTCGGTCCCGTCGAAACGCGGCCTGTTCCTCGGGCGTGTACGCCGGGTTCATGGCGGGCATCACCCATTGAGCGGTCCGTTGGAACAACACGAGTCTCTCTGTCCGCTCGACGATGGCCGACACGATCTGCACGGCGGTCGACCCGGTACCGATGATCCCGACCCGTGCCCCGTCGAGTGTGACCCCGTGGTCCCACCGGGCACTGTGGAACACGGCGCCGCCGAAGGAGTCGAGGCCCTTGATGTCGGGATACTTCGGGTGGTGCAGGACTCCCGTGGCGGCGATCACGACGTCGACCTCGTCGCGGTGACCGCTTGCCGTCGAGATGCGCCACCGCCCGTTGTCGAACGCACAGCTCACGACCTCGTCGCCGAAGCGGATGAACGGAACGACGCCGTAGTCGCTGGCGACGCGTTCGAAGTAGGCCTGGATCTCGCTTCCCGGGGAGAAGGTGTGGCTCCACTCGGGGTTGAGGGCGAACGAGTAGCAGTAGAGGTGGGAGGGGACGTCGCAGGAGAGCCCGGGGTAGGTGTTCTCCCACCAGGTGCCTCCGAGGCGATCGGCCTTCTCGTAGACGGTGAAGTCCGACAGCCCCGCCTCTTTCAGCTTGATGGCCGTGAGGATCCCCGCCATCCCCGCGCCGACGATGGCGAAGCGAAGGTCTCGCCCCGTGCTCGATGACGCGGCTGTCGGGCCGAACGCGCTGCTCACGGGTCTCGGACCTCGGACGTCGTCATCGATGGCTATCCTCGCATCGTCCTTTCCGGTGAGCCACCCGGCCCCGCCTTGTCGACGCGCCGCGCCATTCTCGGGTCATGAGTGCTGCCGGTAGGTGACGGTGAAACCCGGGAACTGTCGGGCCGCAGGCGCAGAGAGGCCGATCGGATTTCGGTCGATCCCGAGTCCGTGGCGCAGCTCGGCCACGGTGTAGTACTGCGCGATCGGCCAGGACCGCTCGGGGGGAAGGTCCTTGATCGTGCAGCCGTTGTTGGCCAGCTTGGCCAGGTCGGGGCTGACCAGATGGACCGACTCCGCGAATCCCACGAGGCCACCGCCTCCGTCGCGGATGGACGTGCAGATGTCGGTGTAGGTGTCGTGACCCTCACCGGAGATCTCGACGAAGTTCGTCGGTCCCGGGAACTTCTTGAACTCGCCGGTGAGCGCGGCCGGCGTGAGGGCGATGTCGCCCTCGTCACCGATGATCATGGCCGGCTTGTGCGACGGAGGGCCCGACGGGCCGACGGGCTCCCACCCCACGGCGACGTCGACGCGGGGATCCTTCAGGGCGTCGAACGCCGTTTCCCCCCCGGCCGAGTGTCCGACCGCGGCCACTTCGTGCGGGTCGGCGACGCCGTGGAGCGGTGACGATGGGCTCGTCGAGGCCAGCTCGGTGGCGGTGAGTGAGGCAAACATGGTTTGGAGGTCTTTGGCGGGAGTGTCGCTGGCGTGGCCGGTGGCCTCGGCCAGGAGCCCACGCTCGAGGTAGTCGGCCGAGACCACGACGAACCCCCATGACGCGATCCCGGTGAGCAGGTGGGAGTAATAGAGCCGGGAGGCGCCGAATCCATGGCTGAAGAGCACGATGGGGAACGGGCCATGGGGGGAGCCCGGGGCATCGACATGGGCGTCGACGGTGATGACGGCGTTGTACTTGCTCGGCACGATGGCCTGCAACGCGGCGGGGAGCGGTGCCTCGAGGTCGTAGCTGAACAAGGGGTGGCCGGCCAGCTTCGACGCGTCGGCCGGATAGAAGACCGTGGCCAGTTGCTCTCCCAACGCCGGGCCCGCACTGCCGAGGTCGAACGTGGCTGCGCCGACCGCATAGGGGCCGACATGGGCGAAGCCCGGCGTGGCCACCGGCGTGGACGTCGAGCAACCCGTGACCAGCACGGCGAACGCCACAGCCACCGTCGCCGGCCACAAGGATGTGCGTCGCATCGTCCCCCCCGGGCGATTCCACGGTCCGCGTGACCCGCCTGCGTCATTATGTGACCCGGGAGCATGTGGCCGCACGCCGCGCTGGGGGTGCATCTGTCGGGAGCTGCCTATGCCGGCAAGGGGAATGCGGCGACGAGCAGTTTCATGAGTCGGGGGAACACGGGGGTGAAGCGGCCCTGACCCCATTCGAGGTCAGGCTCGTTGGCCATGGCCTGGCTGAGGACCCCGGCGATGAGCACGGAGACGAGGTAGACGGCCTCCTCCGCGTCGGCCTCGGGACCGAGCTGTCCGGCTTCGACGGCGTCGGCCAGGGCGGCGCGCTGGAGGGCGACCATCTCCACGCTGGGGGCCAAGGACTGCGCCGAGGGCTCGAAGCTGGGGACGGGGCGCCAGAACAGCAGCTGGGCAACGGCGCGATGGGCCAGCAACCAGCGTCCGCTGGCCTCGAGGCCAGCGGTCAAGGCGCTCAGCCCGGGCTCGGCATCGGCCATGGCCCGACGCATGACGTCCAGGTGTTCGAGCTGACCTCGGGAAAAGAGGGCGTCGTAGACCGCCATGAGCGAAGGGAAGTACTTGTACAGCGAGGGGGGCTGGACTCCCAGCCGGCGCGCCACCTCGGCCAGGCTGAGGCCGTTGACCCCCTCCTCGGTCATGATGTCGGTGGCGATATCGAGGATCTCTTCGATGGTCTCCTGGCGGCGTCGGGCCCGGCGGTCGGATCGGACGGGTGTCTGGGGTGTCTCGGCGGGCGACCCTGTCGGTGCCGCCGCTCGGGAGCGTTCCATCGGGCATCACCATAGCACTATTTCTGGTTGACAGCTACAGCTACGTCCATTAGCGTCAGCTAAAGATACGTGGGAACAGGAAGAGGGGAGGACACGTGCACGTCAAGGAGGGACGGTGGTGGCTCACAGAGGGCAGCGAGCAGAGCGTCATCCACGCCACCCCCGAGCACATCTACGAGATGGTGGCGGATCTTCCGCGTATGGGTGAGTGGAGCCCCGAGTGCCGGCGTGTCGAGTGGGAGGGCGGAGCCACCGGGCCGACAGAAGATGCCAAATTCGTCGGCCACAACCGCACCGGTCCCAAGCAGCTCATCCGCTGGTCGCGTCGCGGCCGTGTGCTCACCGCTGATCCCGGCCGGGAGTTCACCTTCGTCACCGAGGAGGGACGCCGCCCCTCCACCCTGTGGCGCTACCGGTTCGAGGCGGTCGAAGGGGGCACCAGGGTCACCGAGTCCTACGAGGTGAAGTGGCTGCCGCTCTGGGCCCGAATCATCGACGGGCCCCTCAACAGGCGCGCCGAGCTGCACGACAACATGTGCCACACGCTCGCGCAGCTCAAGACCGCCGCCGAGGTGGCCACGGTGCCCGAGGGCCGGTCGTGACCCTGGAGGTCGCGCCTCGAGCCTTGACCTGCCACCACCAATGACGATCCGGACCACCACCTAATGAGGAGACAGCCATGATCAGCACCTATAAGGCCTCGCCCGACATCGACGTGCTGACGTCGAGCTTCCCGATCCCCGGCTTCGGACTCATCCCGCTCAACGCCTTCGTCCTCCACGGCTCGGAGCCGGTTCTGGTGGACACCGGGGCCGTTGTGGAGAGCGACGAGTTCATGACCGTGCTGCGTACGGTGATCGACCCGGCCGAACTCAAGTGGATCTGGCTCACCCATACGGACTTCGACCACATCGGCACACTGCATCAGCTGCTCGCCGAGAATCCCCAGCTTCGCGTGATCACCACGTTCCTCGGCGTGGGCATCATGACCACGTCCGCCCCGCTACCGATGGACCGGATCCACCTGGTCAACCCCGGGCAGAAGATCACCGTGGGCGACCGAACTCTGACTGCCGTCAAACCACCGGTGTTCGACAACCCGTCGACGACGGGCTTCTTCGACGACATGTCCGGCGCCTTCTTCAGCTCCGACTGCTTCGGGGCACTCCTCCAAGCAGTACCGGAGCGGGCCGACGACATCTCCGAGGAAGAACTGCGTCAAGGACAGGTCTTCTGGGCGACGGTCGACTCGCCGTGGCTGCACAAGGTTGACCCTGCCACCTTCGCAAGGGAGTTGAACGGCATCCGCGCCATGAATCCCAGGATGGTCCTGAGCAGCCATCTGCCTGCGGCCTCCGGCGCCATGTTGGAGCGGTTGCTGGGCTCGCTCGAGGCGGCCCCGACGGCGCAACCCTTCGTCGGACCGGATCAGGCGGCGCTCGAGCAGATGTTGGCCCAGATGACCGCGGGAGGCCCTCAGTAGCCGATCGCCGACCAGCGGAGGGAGTGGGATTCGAACCCACGAGCCTTTTGGGCCAAGGCTTTTCAAGAGCCTCGCATTCGTCCGCTCTGCCATCCCTCCGAAGGGGCCAGGGTATCGCCGCTCAGGACGGGCGCATCTGTGACCGCAACGAGTCGACCCACGCCTCGGCCTCGCGCCAGGCGGTGTCGGCACGGGCGCGCACGGCCGGGCCGTGGTCTCCCGCTGCGGGGTACGAGCCCAGGAATTTCACGCCCGCGAGCTCGGCGTGCAGGACGCGGAGGCAGTCGGCGACCACTTCGTCAGCCAGGTGGCCCTCGAGGTCGATCAGAAAACAGTAATTGCCCAGGCCCCGCTTGGAAGGCCGGGACTCGAGCTTGGTCAGGTTGATGCTGCGCGCCGCGAACTCGCTCAAGATCCCGTGCAGACTGCCGGGGCGGTCCTCGCGCTGGAAGCACACGATGCTCGTCTTGTCGTGGCCCGTGGGGAAGGGAAGACCGTCGGGGGCCAACGCCACGAACCGGGTCTGGTTGTCCGGATGGTCCTCCACGCCGTGGGCGAGCACCTCGAGCCCGTAGAGCTCGGCCGCCAGGCGGGGCGCGAGGGCGGCGGTCCCCGGTTGCGGCTCGGTGCCCACGATGCGGGCCGCCTCGGCGGTGGAGTTGGTGGGCACGACCTCGACGTTCGGTAGCCGTTCGGCCAGGAAGCGCCGGCATTGGGCGGTGGCGTGAGGGAATGACAAGACCCGGGTGATCGTCCCGAGCTCGGTCCCGGGCGGAGCCGCCAGGTGGATGTGGACGTCGAGGACGACTTCGCGTTGGATGAGCAGGTCCACTTCGAACACCAGACTGTCGACGGTCGCGTTCACGGTGCCCTCGATGGCGTTCTCGATGGGCACGAAGGCCAGCTCCACCTGTCCGTTTCCCACCGCCTCGAGCGCTTCGGTGATGGTTGTCGCCGCCACGTGCTCGGCCGATGCGTAGTCAGGCTGCGTGAACAGGGCCTCCTCGGTGAAGGTCCCGGCAGGGCCGAGGAAGGCGATGGTCTTCGCGCCCTCGGCACCGGGGACGGCGGCCGCATTCATGTGCGGCAGGATAGTGGGCACCCATGGACGAGCCCGCCCTGCGCCAGCTGCTCGACGACGTCCGATCCGGAGTCCTCGGTCCCGACGATGCCGTCGCCCGGCTGCGCCGCCTCCCGTTCGTCGACCTCGGGTTCGCCCGGGTCGACCACCACCGCGCCCTGCGCCAGCGCGCCGGCGAGGCCGTGTACGCGCCGGGCAAGACACCCCGCCAATGCGCGCAGATCGTGGTCGAGCTGCTCGACGAGCCCGGAGACACCCCCGTCCTGCTCACGCGCGCCGATGCCGAACAGGTCACCACTTCCCTGGAGGCGGCCCCCGGCGGCCAGGTCACGGCCCCGGGACCGCTGGCCACGGTGTGCTGGCGCCCGGCCCCGGTGCGGACCGGCCGGGTGGTGGTCGTCACGGCCGGCACGGCCGACCTCCCCGTCGCCGAGGAATGCCTGGCCGTGCTGCGCGCCTTCGGGTTCACCCCCATGCTCGTGGCCGACTGCGGGGTGGCCGGGGTGCACCGCATCCTGGCGTCGGCGGACGACGTGGCCGGTGCCGATGCCGTGGTGGTGGTGGCCGGGATGGAAGGGGCACTCGCCAGCCTGGTGGCCGGGATCACCGCCGCTCCGGTCGTGGCGGTCCCGGTGTCGACCGGCTATGGAGCAGCCTTCGACGGGATCACCGCCCTGCTCGCCATGCACGCATCGTGCGCCTCGGGGCTCACGGTCGTGGGAATCGACAACGGGTTCGGCGCCGCCTGCGCCGTGGCCCGGATGCTCCCATGAGGGCCACGGCCCAGGGCCAAGAGGACGGGACCCGGGCATCGCCGCGCGTCGAGCCCGGGCGCGGGGAGCCGATCACCGTGGCCTGGCTCCATTGCTTCGCGGGTGTCGCCGGCGACATGGTCCTGGGGAGCCTGCTCGACGCCGGCGCCGATCTCGCCGAGGTGCTCGCCCTCCTGCAGCGCTTGCCCCTGGGTGGATGGAGCCTCCGGGCCGAGCCCGTGCTCCGGGCCGGTATCGCCGCCACGCACGCGGTGGTGGAGACGACCGACGACGTCGTCGTGCGAACCTACGCCCACATCGTGGGCCTCGTCGAGGAGGCGCGCCTCCCGGACCGGGTGGCCCGCCGGGCGTTGGGGACGTTCGCCGCGCTGGCCGAGGTCGAGGGGAGGTTGCATCGTCGGCCCCCCCAACAGGTCCACTTCCACGAAGTCGGGTCGCATGACACGGTGATCGACGTGGTGGGAACGGCCGCGGCTCTGGAGGTCCTCGGTGTCGACGATGTCGTGTCCTCGCCTGTGGCGACGGGCATGGGCACCGTACGCAGCGCGCACGGGTTCCTCCCCAATCCTTCTCCGGCGGTGGTCCGCTTGCTGCAGGGCATCCCGACCTGGGGCCGAGACCTGCCCGTCGAGCTCACCACGCCGACAGGGGCTGCCATCGTGGCGACCATGGCGACGAGTTTCGGGCCGCTGCCGCCCATGCGCATCGCCGCCTCCGGCTTCGGTGCGGGGACCCACGAGATCGACGGGCTTCCCAACTGCACCGAGGTGGTGGTGGGCGAGTCGTTGGCCGTCGCCGAGGCCCCGGGGCAACCGGTCATGTTGCTCGAAGCCAACCTCGACGATGCCACGGGGGAGGTCCTGGCCCACGCCGTCGAGGTTCTCCTCGAGGCCGGGGCCTATGACGCCTGGATCACTCCGATCGTCATGAAGAAGGGGCGTCCGGCGCACCTCGTGAGCGTCCTGGTGGACCCGGCTCTGACCGAGGTCACACGGGCCACGCTCCAGGCCGAGACCGGGAGTCTCGGGGTTCGGGGAGTGCTCCTGCAGCGTTGGCCTGCAGCCCGGGTGATGGACCAGGTCGAGGTGGACGGCGCGCTGGTGCAGGTGAAGATCAGCCCCGGACGTGTCAAAGTCGAACAACGCGACGCGGCGCGCGCCGCGTCGCGTCGTGGGCTCCCGTTGCGCGAGGTGCTCCACCGCGCCGAGTCGGTCTGGCGGCAACAGGAAGAAGAGACGCCCCCGCCCGACCGGACCCCACCCCGGTTCCCACCCGAGAGCCCCGAGCCCGCATAGCGCCGCCGCCGGCGACCGAGTCTGCGGAAATGGCCCAAGGTCGCGGCCCTGTGCGCCGGTGCTCCCCGCTACCGTGGAGGCGATGGACGGACCGGAGCGGTGTGGTCCTGAGGGTCCCCCCGAGGACGCCGAGTCCTGGACCGACGAGGAGTGGATCTCGTGGCTCGAGGCCACCGACGACTCCGACTCACACGTCCCGCCCGTCACCGGCGGCCGTCGTCACTGGAGCAAACGCCGGCCCGCCGGCATGCTCGGGGCGGCCATGCTGGGGCTGCACGACGTCATCTACGGCCGCCACGACGACGAGATCGTCATCGTCGCCGACACCGGGGGTGATCCTCCCGGCGACGATCTTCCCGAAGTGCACCTCGACCCCGAGCACCCCGAACGGTCGGAGGTCATCGTGCGTCGTCACCCACCACAGGCGGAAAGCGACCCCCCGGTCACACCCGAGCGCAGCTGAACGCAGCTGGCCGCCGCTGAGGGCCGTGCCGTCAGCGGGCCGTGCTGCCGTGTTCCGACGCCCACTCCAGGAGCTGCGCCCGGGGCCAGGAGTTGACGATGCGATCGGGCTGCACCTCGGCGTCGGCCGCCTTGACGCATCCGTTTCCCAGCCATTCGAGCTGCCCGGGTGCGTGTGCATCGGTGTCGATCGAGACCAGGCACCCCGCCGCCATGGCGGCCCGCAGCAGCGCGTCGGGCGGATCGAGGCGCTCGGGCCGTGAGTTGATCTCGACGGCGGTGCCGGTGCGGGCGCATGCCGCGAACACCTCGGCGTCGTCGAAGCGCGATTCCGGGCGCCCCCGGCCGACGATGATCCGGCCCGTGCAGTGGCCCAAGATGTCGGTGTGCGGGCTCTCGATGGCGGCCACCATCCGGCGTGTCATCTGGGCGGGATCCATCTTGAGCTTCGAGTGCACGCTCGCCACCACGATGTCGAGTCGGGCCAGCAGGGTCGGGTCCTGGTCGAGCGAACCGTCCTCGAGGATGTCGACCTCGATGCCGCTGAGGATGCGGAAAGGAGCGAGATCCGTGTTCAACGTCTCGAGAACCTCGAGCTGGCGTTGGAGTCGCTCGGCGTCGAGACCGTGCGCCACGGTGAGACGGGGACTGTGGTCGGTGAGGGCCAGGTACTCGTGACCGAGAGCGGCGGCCGCTTCGGCCATCTCGGCGATGGGGCTACCCCCGTCCGACCAGTCGGAATGACTGTGACAGTCTCCCCGCAGCAGGCTCCGGAGTTCCGCGGCGCGCCCGGTGAGGGTCGGGCGCGGCTGCTCCTCGAGATGACGAAGATACGCAGGCCTCTCACCCGCGACGGCCTCGGCGATCACCTGTGCCGTGGTGTCGCCCACTCCGGGAAGGTCGGTGAGCCGGCCCGACGAGGCGCGCTGGGCCAGGAGCTCGGGGTCGATCTCGCCCACCGTCGCCGCCGCACGCCGGAAGGCGCGCACTTTGTAGGACTCGGCCCGGTCGGTTTCGAGCAGGTAGGCGATGCGTCGCAGCGCGTCGACGGGATCCACCTCTTCGAGGCTACCGACCGCGGCGCCGGGGACGGCGGCCACGACCAAGCTCGTCCCGGCCGCTGATCCGTGTCACCATCGACTGATGGCTCCGGGTGTCCCTGCCGTCGCGGTGGAGGTCGACGGTCATTCCGTGAAGGTCTCGAACCCCGACAAGGTCTTCTTCTCGGCCCGGGGGGAGACCAAGCTCGACCTCGTCCGCTACTACTACGCGGTGGGACCCGGCGCCTTGCGGGGTGTGCGAGAACGGCCTACGGTCCTGAAGCGCTATCCCGACGGCGCCGAAGGCCCGTTCTTCTACCAGAAACGGGTGCCGGCCAGCCGCCCCCCGTGGCTCGAAACGGTGACGGTGACGTTCCCGAGCGGGCGGAGTGCCGAGGAACTGTGCCCGGTCGACGTGGCCCACATCCTGTGGGCCGTCAACCTGGGTTGTCTCGACCTCAATCCGTGGCCGGTGCGAAGAGGCGACACCGAGCACCCTGACGAGCTCCGTGTCGACCTCGACCCCCAGCCCAACGTCTCGTTCGACGCGGTGCGCCGGGTCGCGCTCGAGGCGCATGCCGTCCTCGAGGAGCATGGGTTGGTCGGGTTCCCGAAGACGTCGGGGTCACGAGGCATGCACGTCAACGTTCCCATCGAACCGCGATGGAGCTTCACGGAGGTCCGCCGAGCCGCACTGGCGTTGGCACGCGAGCTGGAGCGCCGGCTTCCCGACATCGCCACCTCGGCGTGGTGGAAAGAACAACGCGGTGCACGCGTGTTCGTCGACTACAACCAGAACGCGCGGGACCGGACGGTGGCATCGGCATACTCGGTCCGGGCTAATCCCGAGGCGCGGGTGTCGTGCCCGGTGGAGTGGGACGAAGTCCCCGACGTCGACCCCGGCGACCTGACCATCGCCACCGTGCCCGGGCGCTTCGCGACCCGGGGTGACCCGGCGGCCGGCATCGACGGGGCACGCCACGATCTGAGCTCCCTGCTCGAGCTCTCCTACCGCGACGAGGCCGAGGGCCTCGGTGATGCACCCTGGCCTCCCCACTTCGCCAAGCAACGCGGCGAGCCCCACCGGGCGGCACCGAGCCGGTCGCGCCATCGAGAGCCCTGAGGCAGGGCACAGGGGCCAGGCGCGCCGCGGTCACGCCCGGAACACGGACTCGAGCTCCGCCGGCACGACGGTGTCCAACTGGGCATACGTACAGGATTCAGGTTGGCGGTCCGGCCGCCAGCGGCGGAAGGTCGTGGCATGGCGGAACCGGTCACCTTGCAGGTGGTCATAGGCCACCTCGCACACCAGGACGGGATCGAGCGGTTCCCACCCCAGGTCCTTGCCGGCGTTCCAACGTGAGGGCGCGCCGGGACGTCGGCCGCCCTGGGAGGCGTCGTGCTCGGTCTGCGCCCATGCCGCCCACGGATGGCCGGCGAGGGTCGGCACTCGGTGCGGCGCCAATTCGTCGACGAGCTCGCGCCGCCGCGCTGCGGTGAAAGAAGCCGACACGCCCACGTGGTGCAGCACCCCTCCGTCGTCGTAGAGACCGAGGAGCAGCGACCCCACCACACCGCCGGACTTGTGCCAGCGGAACCCGGCGACGACACAGTCGGCGGTTCGCTCGTGCTTCACTTTGATCATGACGCGCTCGCCCTCGCGGTAGGGCAGGTCCGGGCGTTTGGCCACGACGCCGTCGAGCCCCGCACCCTCGAAGCGCGAGAACCAGTCCGCGGCGACGGTGGGGTCGGTGGTCGAGGGCGTCAGGTGCATCGGCGCCTCACTGTCGCCGAGCGCCTCCTCCAGCAGGGCGCGACGTACCGCAAAGGGCTCCTCCCGGAGGTCGCGCCGATCGAGCGCGAGAAGGTCGAAGGCGACGAACGACGCTGGGGTGGACTCCGCCAACAGGGTCACGCGCGAAGCGGCGGGGTGGATGCGTTGCAGGAGGGCGTTGAAGTCCAGGCCGAGTTGGCCGGCGATCACGATCTCGCCGTCGACGACGGCGCGCGTGGGGAAGTACCGCCGGATCGGTTCGACCAGCTCGGGGAAGTACCGGGTGAGGGGGCGCTCGTTGCGGCTGCCGAGCTCCACTTCTGCACCGTCCCGGAACGCCACGCAGCGGAACCCGTCCCACTTCGGCTCGTACAGCATGCCTGGTGCGGTGGGGAGCTCCCGCGCCAGCTTGGCGAGCATGGGGGCGACCGGCGGCATGACGGGCAGGTCCATGCCCACACGCTGCCACGTTCGCACCGGGTGGTGTGGACCGAGGGCGGAACGACCCCGGTCTCGGCTCGGCGGCGGGCCGGGTGGCCCCTGGTTCCGCCTTGGGTCGCCCTGGGGTGGCCGCCGGGGTGCGATCCTGTTGCCGGAGGCTGGTGATGGAGAATCCCATGTTCGTGCTCGACGAGCACATGGTGGAGTCGGTCTTCGACTACTGCCACCAGCGACTGGCGCTCGACCCCGTGGCGCTCGATTTCGGCGGCGTGCGCGAGTCCTTCGACGACGTGTTGTCCGGCCTGATCGGGGAGTCGGGGAACGATCCCGACGCCGTGCTCGGCCTGTTCGCCGATCAGCTGGCCACAGCGGTGATCTCCTGTGACAGTCCTCGCTTCTTGTCGTTCATCCCCGCCGCCCCGACCAAGGCCGCCCTGTTGTTCGACATGATCGTGTCGTGCTCCTCGCTGGCGGGCACGTCGTGGTTGGAGGCGGCAGGCGCCGTGGCGGCGGAGAACCAGGTGCTCGGGTTCCTGGCCGACCTGGCCGGGCTCCCCCCGGGGGCAGGCGGGTGCTTCGTGTCGGGAGGGTCCATCGCCAACCTCTCGGCCCTGGTCGTGGCGCGCGACACGACGGTGCTCCGGCGCCACGCCGTTCCGCTGCGCCCGCGCATCGCCGTCAGCGAGGAAGCACACGCTTCGGTCGAAAGAGCATTGCGGATCCTGGGCGTCGAGCCCTTGGTGGTGACCTCGGAGGACCACCGTCTCACGGGAGGCGCCTTGCAGGCGGCGCTGGATCGCCTGGCCGGCGACGCCGACGACGTCGTCGGGGTGGTCGCCACGGCCGGAACGACGAACGCGGGGATCATCGACGACCTGGAAGGGATCAGCGCCGTGGCTCGCGACCGTTCGCTGTGGTTCCACGTCGACGCCGCCTACGGTGGGGTGGGGCTGCTGACGCCGCTGGTCCGGGACCGGTATGCGGGCATCGAGCATGCGGACTCGCTCATCATCGACCCCCACAAGTGGCTCTACGCGCCTTTCGACTGTGCGGCCCTCGTGTATCGCGAGCCGGCTCTGGCCAGAGCCGTGCACACCCAGAAGGCGTCGTACCTCGACGTGATCCACGATGACGACAACCCTGTGTGGAATCCCAGCGACTACGCCGTGCACCTGACCCGGCGGGCCCGCGGGCTGCCCCTGTGGTTCTCCCTCGCCGTGCACGGCGCCGGCGCGTATCGCGACGCCGTCGAGACGGTGCTGCGCACGGCCTGGCAGAGTGCCGAGCTCATCAGCCGGTCACCGCATCTCGAGCTCGTCCGTGACCCGGAGCTGTCCATCGTCCTCTTCCGGCGCACGGGTTGGGTGGCGCGGGACTACGACGCCTGGTCGGTGAACCTGCTGGCCCGACAGATCGGATTCGTCACCCCCACGTCGTGGGAAGGCGAGCCCGTGGCCCGGCTGGCCTTCCTGCACCCGGGCACCACCCTGGCCATGGTCGAGGAGATCTTGGCCACCATGGCCTGACAGGTCCGCCGGCGATCAGCGCCCTTCGAGCAGAGGGTCCTCGGCCCGGCGGCCCGGTGTCCCGGACCGGGCGCGTCGGCGCCAGGCGATCCCCGACAGCGCCTCCAGGACCACGCGGTTGGCCAGGTACGCCGTGACCTCGGCGTGGTCGTAGGGAGGCGACACCTCCACGACGTCGATCCCGGCTACGGGAAGCTCCACGGCGGCCCGGCGTACGGCGTCGAGGAGCTGGCGGCTGGAGAAGCCGCCCGGCTCCGGCGTGCCCGTGCCGGGGGCGAACCCGGGGTCGACGACGTCGATGTCGATCGACAGGAAGACCGCGTCACAGTCGTCGGTGGCGATGGCGAACGCTTCGGTGAGACAGGCGGACAGGCCCCGCCCCTCGATCTCGGTCATCTCGAAGCTGCGCATTCCCACCGATGCCATCCAGGCCAGGGTCTCGGGGTCCGGCCAGTATCCCCGGAGGCCGATCTGCAGGAAGCGGTCGCCGCGCGCCGCCCCCGACTCGATGAGCCGGCGCATCGGCGTTCCGTGCCCGTACATCGACCCGAACTGCGTGTCGGCGGCGTCGGCGTGAGCGTCGAAGTGGATCACCCCCACCCGTCCCCATCCGACGTGCCTGGCCACGCCGGTGACATCGGGCAGGGCGATGGTGTGGTCACCTCCGAGGACGACCGGCACCGAGCCCGAGCGCGCGATCCGCTCCACGGCATGCTCGAGGCGCTCGAGCGACGCCTCGATCTCCCCCGAGAGCATCTCCACGTCGCCGACGTCGACGACACCGAGCTCGACCAGCGGGTCCACGCCCAGAGCCAGATGAGGCCGGCGCCCGTCCTGTGGCAGGTAGTCGGTGAGCCTGATGGCCTGAGGCCCGAAACGGCACCCTGGACGGTGCGACGTGCCACCGTCGAACGGCGCGCCCACGACCACGGCCGCCGCGCCCGCGTAGCTCTCGGGCTCATCGAGATCGCCGGAAGGGACACCGGCGAAGGTGGCGTCAGGTCCGTACATGTTGGGCGTTCTCATCTGTCCATTCTTCCCGTCGTCCGAGCCCTGCGGGTGGCCGCGCGCAGCCCCGGGCGGCGCCCCTTTCGATCCCTGCCCTCTGCCGGGTCCCGCTGTCACTCACCAATGTCACTCCCGACTGTCACTCCCGACTGTCACTCCCCGATGGTGCGTTGGCCGACTGTTGAGAGGGAATTGACGGCCTGGTGGAGTCGGACCGTCATTCTGAGTGAGAGTGCGGGTCGAAGCACCGTCGTCTCCGAGCGTCGACAGCCCACCGCACACACCACCGACCTCACCGGAGGGCATCGGGCCATGGCGGAGTGGATGCTCAATCAGGGCTACCCGGATCGCTCCGGGCGAGTGGAACCGGCGCGGCTTCAGGTGATGGCGTCACCACTGATTGCGTTCGACCCGGACGGGCGCGGCGGAGCTAGCTTAGGAGCGGGCGATGCTTGGCGAAGCGCCCCAAGGCTGGGCCCAATGTCCCACGTGGACGAACGGATCGCGCACGGTGGCTGAGCAACCGGAACACCAAGTGTGGTGGGAGACGGTGTTGAAACCCGTCAAGCGACCGACCTCGACACTCATTGGTGCATCTATGGGACGGGGCGGAGCCGACGCCACGAGTGCAACGGCCCGTCGGTCCTGTCTCGTCCTGGCCCCCCATCCTGACGACGAGACATTGGGCTGCGGTGTCACGATCATGCGCAGGGTCGACGCGGGGACCCCGGTGCAGGTGGCGGTCGTCACCGACGGCAGCACCTATCCGCCCCACAAGAGCGCGGCCGACAACATCGCCACCCGTGACGCCGAGCTGCGAGCCGCCTGCAAAGTGCTCGGGCTCGACGACCGGTCCGTCGTCCACCTGTCGTTCCCCGAGACCGAGCTCCATCTGGCCGGAGACGCATTGGTCGACGCCGTGTCCGATCTCGTCAAGTCGTGCTCCCCCGACGACGTGCTCGTGACTTCGGAGGCCGATCCCCACAGCGACCACGCCGTGCTGGGCGAGGCCACCCGACGCGCACTGGCGGGGACGAGCGCGCGCTTGTGTGTCTATCCGATCTGGCAATGGGAGCGCCCCCGATCGTGGGTTCGCACCTTGCAGGGGTCCTCCCGGCCCGAGCGCATCTGCACCGCCGGGTACCTCGAGAGGAAACGAAGGGCTATCGACGCCTACGTCTCTCAACTGTCGGCGGCCGCGGGAGGAGAGCTCACCGACGATTACGGCCTCACCCCCAGCTTCATCCGCCGCTTCATGGGCCCCTACGAGGTCTTCTTTCCGATCCCGGGCGGTGACCTCGGTGTGTCCGCTCCGAGCGCTCGCACCGGCTCACGATTGGGCCTGTGGTTGGCTTCGTTGATCGGCGCGTCGGCCAAAGGGGTGACCAGTTGACCGGGACGGTACTCGAAGAGGTGGAGGGGGTCCTCCGCTGCTCTGAGCACGACCTCGCCGATCTACGCGCCTTCCAGGCGCAGATGTACGGGTCGGGCAGCCGTCTTCTCGACCAAGAGCGGGCTGATTGGCTCTTCTCGCGCCACCCGTTCCGACGTAGCGACGAACCCACGGTGTGGATCTGTCGTCGCGGCGGCAAGGTTGTCGGCACCGAGGCCGGCATCCCCTTCGATCTCGTGGTCGGGGACGCGCACTACCGGGGTTCGTGGGCGGTCGAGCTCGTGGTGGACCCGGAGTGGCGCGGACACGGAGTCGGAGCCGCCCTCTCCGAGGCGCATCGGGACTCGTGTCAGGTCTCGGGGTTTCTCAATGTCTCCCCGTCGGGACATCGGTTACTGGTGCGCCGGCGCTCATCTGACATCGGGCACATCCCCATGTACCTCCGCTTGGTCGACACCAAGCGTGTCCTTCGTTGGGAAGGAGTGCCCAGGGCAGTCCGTCTTCTGGTGCTTCCCCTGGTCGCTCCGGGCTTGCGGCTCTTGGACACGGCCGGCGGCATTCGCAACGGCCGGACCGAGCTTGTCCCCGTCGACGCATTCGATGAGCGATCCGACACCCTCTGGCAGAACGTGTCGAGGCTCTACCCTGCCATCTCGCGTCGCGACGCCACCTGGCTCCGATGGCGATTCGATGAATGCCCCGACCGCCACCAATACCTTCGCTACTACGTGCGGCACCGGGGGCGGCTGATCGGGTACCTGGTCCTGCGCCGCACGGAGTGGAACGGTTGCGCGGCCCTGTCCATCGTCGACTACCTTGCTGCACCCGGTGACGTCTCCCGACTGCTCGCCGCCGGTGTCCGCATCGCCCGGCAACTGGACGCGGCCGTCTTGCTCTGCAACACCCTCAACCAGCGGGCTCGTGGTGCGTTGCGGCTGAGTGGATTCTTCCGGCGGCGTAATCAAAGCATCCGCTTCTTCGCCTATACGGGTGACGAATCGCTGCTCCGGGACATCCAAGACCCCACGAAGTGGTTTGTGACATCAGCCGACAGCGATCTTGACTGACCACACCCGCCCCATCCCCGACCCGCCCCGCTCACTGACCAACGCATCTACGGACGCAACGAACTCATCCTTCAACACAACCATGAAGGCTGGGATGCCGAGTTGGCGGCGTTCAGCGGACAGTGAGACCGACTGGCAGGCTCTGGAGCGTCGTCGCTCCGAACTCGGCTCGGTCGCCCGCTTCGCTTCCGGGTCACACCTGTGCGGTGAACGTAGGCGCACGACCAGTGCGGGTGACCCTGCTCTTCGGGCCGTCCTGCGACCGGCTCGATATTCACCGACCGCGCCATTCCGGTGGGCTGGGCGGTCCATCGCAGCTTCGGCAAGACTGCCTCCCATGGCATTCGGTCAGCAGTCGGGCCCACCCGCCTCGGCAAGCCAGGTGCGGGAGCTCCTGGCACTCCTCAAGGGCGCAGGTCACACTGACTTCCGCGAGGCGCGCGGCCCAATGGGGTTCACGCAGCGTCAGGCTGCTGGCAAGTTCACTCGCGACGAGGCGGCGGGGTTCATCGACCGGCTGCAAGACGCAGAGTTCGATGGAGAAGCGGCTCTTGGTCTCCCGGCGTCGAAGCGATCCGGCACAGAGCAGTTGATCCTTCGCATTCCTGACGAACAGCTTGTCACCGAGCTCCAGCGTCGAGGTTGGACCGTCACCAGGCCGTAGTTGCCGACTGGTCAGGCTCCTTTTGGCCACCCCGTACGCCTCCTGGCGGTCTGCGCTGTTCAGTCCTCGGGCGCCTTCCAGAAGAACTCAAGCTGGACGTCGTCCGGGTCACGGAACGTGATGATTGCGTTCCGTCGTATACGACGGCCATTCCCAGAGCGGACGGTCCCGCCGAGCCTGGCACGCACAACCAACGTGGCGTCGTGGATACCGACAGGGGGGCTGCGCTACCGGAATTCAAGCCGGAACTCTCTTGGCTTCGAGATCGTCGATCCAGCTTTGTATCCATGCCTGGAGTTCCTGGTGCCCCTGTTCGACGCCCGAGAGCCCCTCCACGATCAGGCCGAGCTGGTAGCTGGTGACGGCGGCCACGATGACTTTGAGCGGAATCTGAGTTTCGTCGAGCCCGTAGTCACGCATGGCCTGGGAAAAATGACGCTCGAAGATGGCGCGGAACTTCGCGTGGACCTCGGTGAGTCGCGTCCGAAGCGATGGCATGTTCCAACCCATCGCCAGGAGTTCGAGCAGGATCTTCGGGAAGCGAGATGTTGGTTCCTCGACCCAGAACTGCGATCCGAGCCGCCACTTCTCCGCAAAGCTGAGATGCGGGTCGGCATACAAAGCCTCGAGAGCCTCAGCAAGTTGCTCCGCAAAGCGTGCGAGGGTCTGCGTGAGCAGTTCGTCCATCGACCCGAAGTAGTAGTGCACGAGCCCGTGGTTCAGTCCGGCCGCCTCAGCGACGGCGCGAGTGGTGACCCCGGCGTAGCCGACCTCGTAGAGAAGCTGCTCGGCCGCGTCCAGCAACGCCACCGTCGCCTGCTGGCGCGCCTCTGACACCGGTCTCTGCTCCCGAACACGGGCCATCAACGGATCCTAAGGATCGGCACAGCGCCGGCCGGGTGCATTCGCCCGATCTCTTGACTTTTGGTCATACGCACAAGATACTAGTCCAAGTCGTTCGACTAGTCCGAATGACAAAGTTGAGAAAGCCGTGGTCGACCGCCCAGCGGCGGAGGTGAGAGATGAACGAAGACAAGCTGATGGGGTACGTGCACCAAGCGGTGGGGGACTTCGGGTCCATCTTGACGGGTGCGCTGATCAACCTGGGCGACAAGCTCGGTCTGTTCCGGGCCATGGTGGGCGCCGGTGCACTGACACCGGCCGAGCTGGCCGAGAAGACCGGCACCACCGAGCGCTACGTGCGCGAGTGGGCGAGCGGCCTCGCCGCGGCCGGGTACGTCGACTATGCCGGGGCCGGCCGGTACCAACTGAACGAGGAGCAGGCCATCGTTCTGGCCGACGAGTCGAGCCCGGCGTACGTGATGGGCGGCTTCCAGGGAATGATGGCTGCAACGCGGATTGTGCCCAAAGCAGTGGATGCTTTTCGCACCGGGGACGGGATCGGCTGGCACGAGCACGATCCCGACCTGTTCCAGGGCACCGAGCGGTTCTTCCGCCCCGGTTATGCCGCCAATCTGGTCCAGTCCTGGCTTCCCGCTCTCGAAGGGGCCGACGCCAAGCTCCGGGCCGGGGCCAAGGTGGCCGACGTCGGTTGCGGGTACGGGGCGTCGACCATCATCATGGCCTCCGCCTACCCGGCGTCGCAGTTCTGGGGCTTCGACTACCACGAGCCCTCGATCCGCCACGCGACCGAGCAGGCAAAGGCGGCCGGAGTCGGGGACAGGGTTCGTTTCGAGGTGAGTGCGGCCAAGGAATATCCGGGGACGGACTTTGACCTTGTGTGTCACTTCGATTGCCTGCATGACATGGGTGATCCGGTGGGCGCCGCCAGCTACACCCGCCAGTCGCTCAAAGACGATGGACATTGGTTGCTCGTTGAGCCGTTTGCCAACGACGACATCGCCGACAACTTGAATCCCATCGGCCGGGTGTTCTACGCAGCCTCCACCCTCATCTGCACCCCGGCATCGCTGTCACAGGAGGTGGGGGCCGGACTGGGAGCCCAGGCCGGAGAGGCCAGACTGAGGGAGGTTGCCAAGTCGGCGGGCTTCACCTCGTTCCGTCGAGCCACCGAGACGCCCTTCAACCTGGTGTTCGAAGGGCGCCCGTAACGGCTAGCCGGCCCGGTGCGTTCATGCTTGCCTCCGAGCTGGCATTCGATACCGCGTGGCCCGATCACCCACCTGACCTACGGCAGATAACGCATCACCGGCAGGTGCGAACCGGTCGTTCGAGAAGTTCTTCGACAACCCGACGATCGGAGGCTCCATGGCCGAGACCGGCGTCGAAGGACCCCCTGAGGTTGCCATGTACGAGCTCCTCGACAGCCCCGCCCGCTTCTGACCAGCCGTCAGGACAGGGAGGGAACCGGCGCTCGCTGCGAGCGGCGAGGTAGCCCGGACATACCGATCCCGATCACCCTTTTCCGGGCAAGCACTTGACTGAATGACTCATTCAGTAAATAGTGAGTGGCATGCCCCGGACCACTCCACCGCAACGACTGACCGAAGTGGCGCAGGCCGCCACGCAGGTGTTCGGGCGCCTCGGGTACCGCCGCACACACATGGCCGACGTCGCGACCCAGGCGGGTTTGTCGTCGGGGGCGGTGTACACGTACGTGGAGAGCAAAGAAGCCCTGTTCCACCTGGTGTTCGCCCATGCCTTCGGCCAGCTCGCCGGAGGCATGCCGTCTCTGCCCATCGCCACCCCGGCCTTTGCCGAGACTCTGGAACTGATCGGGCAGGGGCTGCGCAAGGCGGCGGCAACACCCCGGCTTCGAGCCGCCCTGGAACAGTCCGATCCCGGTGACGTCCAGGGCGAGCTCACGGCCATCATCGAGGAGCGCTACGCCATGATCGAGCAGATGTGGCCGGTGCTGGCCGTGATCGAACGCTGCGCGGTCGACCTGCCCGAGCTCGAGGCGCTGTATTTCCAGCGAGGACGCCGCGGCCACGTCGCCCAACTGGCTGCGTATCTCGAGCAGCGAGCCGCCGGCGGACACCTTCGCACCATGCTCGACACGACGGTGGCGGCGCGCATCGTCACCGAGGCGATCGTCTGGTTCGCCTGGCATCGTCGCGAAGATCGCGATGCCACCCTCTACGACGACGAGCGGGCACGGCGCACCGTCATCCAGTTCGTGTGCCAGGCGCTCATCTGACCGAGCTCATGACGACGACCACCATTCGCACCAGGGACGAGCCTCCTCTGGCACCAGCCAGCACGGCACTGCCCAGGATGCACCTCCGGCCGGTGCTCGCCATCGCCGCGGGACTGGTCGCGCTGGAGCTGGCGGTAGCCGGCCGCTATGGGTTCCACCGCGACGAGCTCTACTTCCTGGCCTGCGCCCGCCATCTGGATTGGGGCTATGTGGACCAGCCACCACTCGTGCCGGCAATGGCGAGACTGGCAACCGCTGTGCTCGGGCCGTCGGTCGTCGGGATTCGGATGTTGCCGGCGCTGGCGGGCGGGGCCGCCGTCGTGTTCACCGCCCTCACGGCGCGGGAGCTGGGCGGGGGCCGCAGAGCCCAGGTGCTGGCCGCTTTGGCGGCAGCCACCTCGCCGGAGGTGCTGGCCGCCTTCCATCTCCTTTCGACCATCGCCTTCGACCTGTTCTTCTGGTCGGCGATCACGCTGCTCGTGGTTCGGCTGCTGCGTACACAGGACGACAGGCTGTGGCTGGCCGTCGGCGCCGTCGCCGGGCTCGGCCTCATGAACAAGTTCAATGTCGCCTTCCTGTTCGTCGGCTTGGTCGCCGGTCTGGTCCTCGGCGGTCGAGGTCACATGCTGCGCAGCCGGTGGCTCTGGGTCGGTGCGGTGTTGGCCCTTGTCATATGGTCTCCCGACCTCATCTGGAACGCCCGGCACGACTGGGCTGCCTTCGCCATGCTGCGCAGTCTCCACCAGGAGAACTCCACCCTGGGCGCCTCCCTCGTCTTCATTCCCGCCCAGCTCCTTGTGATGGGACCGGTGCTCGTCCTCCTGTGGTTCGGCGGACTGCGGCACCTGTTGCGTCACCACTTCGCCAGGCCGCTCGGATTGGCCTACCTCGTCCTCCTGGTGCTGTTCGCCGTCACAGGGGCCAAGCCCTACTACCTGGCCGGCATGTACTTCGTCCTTTTCGCCGCCGGCGGAGCTTGGGCCGAAGGCCGCCTGGGCGCCCGGCGTCCGCCGCGGGGCATCCGAGGATGGGTGGCCCTGATCACAGCGGGTGGGGTGCTGGCTGTGCCGCTGACGCTCCCGATCCTGCCCGTCAGCGCGCTGGCCGAGGGACCGTGGGAGGGCAGCATCAACAAGGACCTGAGCGCCACGGTGGGCTGGGAGAGTCTCGTCGGCCAGATCGCCAAAGTCTCAGCCGCCTTGCCGGCCGCAGCGCGAACTCATCTGGTGATCTTCACCGGTGACTACGGCGCCGCCGGCGCCGTAGACCTCTACGGCGATCGCTACGGCCTGCCGCACGCCATCAGTGGCCACAACTCGTATTGGTGGTGGGGCCCGGGAGGTGCCGGAAACGGCGCGACCACCGTCGCCGTCGACCTGCCGAGGCCGTACCTGCGAACCATCTTCTCCGAGGTCATCCCGGCGGGCGGCGTGGCCACCCCTGACGCGGTGTGGAGCGAAGAACGGGGTGACCCGATCTGGATCTGCCGCGGTCAGAAGCTGACGTGGGCCCAGGCGTGGCCGAGCGCCAGGCACTACGGGTGAGATCGGCTGCAGGCACGACATGACCGACCGTCCTGAAGCCTGCGTGCTCATCCACGGCGCCCACCATGGGTCATGGGTGTGGGATCCGCTCCTCGCCCATCTCCGATTGCCGACGCTGGCCGTGGATCTCCCTGGCCGCGGCGCTCACCCCGCCGATCTCCGATCCC
>JARLGQ010000071.1 GCA_031292675.1 Acidimicrobiales bacterium | reverse complement strand
GGCGGGCGCGGTCACCCCGAGGGAGGCGAGCGCCAACAGCGGGAGCACCGCCGCCGGCCATCGCCCCGCCGGCGTCACCCCGTGCACTCGTTGACGGCGTCGATGAGCTGGCGCAGCCGGGCGTAGTGCCAGCGGTCGAAGCGCAGCGCCAACCGGGGGAGCTCGGGATGGTCGTCGCGTTCGGGGGGGAAGGGCGCGGCGGGGCGGATGCTGCCCCGGACCACGATGTCGGCGAAGCGCGTGTTCAGGTCGGCCAGCTCCGCCTTGCTCGGCTGCACCTGCACCCGCAACACCAGCAGGTCGCCCACCCAGCGGCAGGAGTGGTAGTTGCGGTAGAAGCCGAGGATCTCCTCGCTGGCCTCCTCCATCGTGTTGGTGACCTTGAAGAGGGCGCGGTCCTCGGGTGAGATCCAGCCCGCCGCGATCGCCTCGTCCTCAATGAAGCGGAGCCACGCGTGCCAATAGGTCCCGCCGGGCGTCTCGATCATCACCACCGGAGCGGGCTCGGCCTTCCCCGTCTGCAACAGCGTGAGGAGCTCGAAGGCCTCGTCCTGGGTGCCGAAGCCGCCCGGGAGGATGGCGTACGCGTGGGACTCCTTGATCAACATCAGCTTGCGGGTGAAGAAGTAGCGCATCTCGACCAGCTTGGGGTCCTGCGCGATGAACGCGTTGGCCTCCCCTTCGTTCGGCAGCCGGATGTTCACGCCGAAGGCGTGGTCCCGCCCCGCCCCCTCCAGCCCGGCGGCCATGATCCCGGGTCCCGCTCCGGTGACTACCATCCAGTCGGCCGCGGCCAGTCGGGCAGCCAGGTTGCGCGCCAGGACGTAGACGGGGTCCTCGGGCCGGGTGCGCGCCGAGCCGAACATCGTGACCTTGCGGATGTGACGGTAGGGACGGAACACACGGAACGCCTCGGCCATTTCGCCCAGCGCGGCGTTGGCGATCTTCAGGTCGCCCACCGCCGTGCCCTCGCGGGCCATGTCGCCCAATGACCCGATCATGGAGTCGAGCTCCCTGGCCTGGGGCGGCGAGAGCGAGTGGTCCTCGAAGAGGGCGTTGAACGCGCTTTGGCGGGCCGCCTCCTGGGCCTCGTCGCTCACGCGCCCGGCGAGGCTCCAGCCAGCGCGTAGAGCGTCGAGCGCTGCACCAGCGGGCGCCCGAGGGGGGCGACAATGGCCTCCAGTTCCTCGACACCCATGCGCTGGCCGTGCTGCGCGCCGGCCGCCCGCGAGATGTTCTCGTCCATCAGCGTCCCGCCCAGGTCGTTGACGCCCGCCTGCAGCACCTGGCGTGCCCCCTCGGCGCCCATCTTGACCCAGCTGACCTGAATGTTGTCGATGTCACCCGCGTAGGCGATGCGCGCCACGGCGTGCATGAGGAGCGTCTCGCGGAAGGTCGGTCCCCGCCGCGCCTTGCGCTGGAGGTAGATCGGCGTCGCCATGTGCACGAACGGCAGCGGCACGAACTCCGTGAACCCGCCGGTCTCGCGCTGCAGGGCGCGGGTGACCATCATGTGGCGGGCCCAGCTGTGCGGATGCTCCACCGAGCCGAACATGATCGTGATGTTCGAGCGCAGACCCACCGAGTGGGCCGTGCGGTGCGCGTCCAGCCATTCGTCGGTGGAGATCTTGTCGGGGCAGAGGATGGCGCGTACGTCGTCGTCGAGGATCTCGGCCGCCGTCCCCGGCAGCGTCTTGAGACCCGCCTCCTTCAGCCGCGTCAGGTACTCGGCCAGCGGCACCTCCGAGCGCCGCGCCCCCTCGGTCACCTCGAGCGCGGTGAAGCCGTGGATGTGGATGGCGGTCGACGCCTCCCGCACGGCCTCGAGCACGTGCAGGTAGTAGTCCCCATCGAAACTGGGGTGGATGCCGCCCTGTAGGCACACCTCGGTTGCGCCCTCCGCCTCGGCCTCGGCCACACGCCGCGTGATCTCGTCGAGCTCCAGCAGGTACGGCGCGCCGCGCAGGTTCAGCGAGAGCGGGCCCTTGGAGAACGCGCAGAAGCGGCACTTGAAGGTGCAGACGTTGGTGTAGTTGATGTTGCGGTTCCGGACGAAGGTCACGGCGTCGCCGACCACCTGTCGGCGTAGGTCGTCGGCGACCTCGGCGACCATGCGCACCTCGGGGCCCCGGGCACCGAAGAGGGTCACGATCTCCGCTGCGCCCACCTCCTGGCCGAGCGCGACACCGGCCAGCACCTCGGCCACGGCGCCGCCCCGCGTGGGGGCGTGCAGCGGCGCCGGCCCGCCCAGCAGCAGAGGCGGGGGCTCCTCGCCACCCGAGCACCAGTAGGCGTCGCGGGCCAGCCCCTCGGCGTCGGAGGCGTCGAGGACCGCGAAGCGCAGCGCGGGGTCCAGCCAGCGCTCGGGGTCGAGTGCGAACGACGGGTAGACGGTCAGCCGCGGGGCGAGGGTGTGCCCGGCCGCCTCGGTGGCCTGGCGCAGCACGTCGAGCGCCGGCCAGGCCCGCTCGGGGTTCACGTGGTCGGCGGTGACCGGGGACACGCCGCCCCAGTCGTCGATTCCCGCGTCCAGCAGCGGCCCGAGATCATCGGAGAGGTTCGGGGGGGCCTGGACGTGGACCTCG
>JARLGQ010000070.1 GCA_031292675.1 Acidimicrobiales bacterium | reverse complement strand
CGGGCCAAGGTGGCCCGGAAGCGGTACCAGGCGACGGGCAGCACGCGCCCGCTCACCAGGGACCACCGGTCAATCGTCGCATCTCACCCCGATCGGTCCGCCGCCGCCGGACCCTCCTCCTCATTGTCGCCCGGGAGCCCTCGTCGACGAAGGTGGTCAGCACGTGGACTTGCGTCGTGCCACCACCCCCAGCGGCTCAGGCGTGGCGGTCTTCTCTCCTCACCCCGAATTGCCGCATGTAGGAGTCGAGCGCGGCGTGCCGCTCGGCCCGGTCGATGCCGAATTCCTCGGGCCGGTAGACGATGGTGCCGTGACGACCCCGGGGGTTGTCGACCATGAACCGCTCCATGGCCTTCCGGGTCTCGGTGGTGAAGGGTTGGTCGGCCACGGCGTAGATCTTCTCGACCATGGCGATGTCGTCGGCCATGAACTCGTGGAAGACGACGTCGATCGAGTTGTCGGCGGGGAGAAGGTCACGGTCTGCGGCACAGGCCCGGAAGAGGTCTTCGCACCGGGCCGACCAGTACCGACCGATGGCCACGGGGTCGATGTGGTCGATGGCCATCCGGGCCGTGTAGGCCACCATGGTGGCGAGCGACACCGTGACCGATGCCGGGTCCCGGTGGGTGACCACGAAGGTGGCATCGGGAAAGGTCGAGACGAGCGGCCCGAACTGCTCGAGATGCTGGGGCGACTTGAGCACCCACCGGGTACCGCCCCGCAACCACTGGAGCACCTGCAAGACGGTGCGGAGATACTCGTAGACCGGCGTCTGGTCCTCGGCCTTGAAGTAGTCGCGCCACGACGGCATGAGGGCTTGGGCCTCGAAGAACATGGTCGAGACGTCGATGGCGAGGAGCTGGATCTCCTCGTGGACGTGGTCGACGGTCATCTCGTGCATCCGGTTGAAATACGGCAAGGCCGCGTTGAGCACGTCCAACCCGAAGGCGGTCCGGGCCAGGCGGGGGTCGGGCTCGCCCGGCCCCGGTTGCTCGCCGTCGGGCAGGACGGGCTCGAGGCTCTCCCAGTAGGGCAGGGACCGGAGGGCGGGATCGGCACTGATGAGGTTGTGGAGGTGGGTGGTGCCGGTCCGGGGTTGGCCGCAGATGATGATGGGCCGTTCGATGCGGATGTCTCTGATCTCGGGGTGGCGGGTGAGGAGGTCCTGGATCAGGAGTCGGTTCTTGAGCAGCTGGACCAGCTGGGTGTACCAACTCACGATCCCCGACGGGCTCAGTCCCGCCTCGTGGCGCAACGCACCGCACAAGACGTCCAACCGGCGGCGATAGGCGGTGTCGCCGAAGTCCGAGAGCCCGGTCTGCTCGATGGCCGCGTGGTACAACGCGTCGGGCTCGATGGGGCACATCGGCGCCATGTCCACCAGGCCGGCGCGCAGCTGGTCGATCGCCGGGGAGAACCGGGGCTCGGCCAGATCGTCGAGGACGACCGGGGCCGGACGGGCGGTCACGACCCCGGTATCTCGGAGCTGGTCACATCGGTGACGGGGACCACCGTTGTCGTCGGTCGCGCCGGCGTCGCCTCGGGGAGGAACCAACGGAACCAGATCCGGCCCCGGGAGTGGCCCGCGGTCGAGATCCAGTTGGGATGACCCGGGTCCCGGCGCGACACCACGAGGCGCCAGGACCCGTCGGGCTCGTAGACAGCCTGGTCACCGTTGATGGTGACGCGCTCGTAGGCGTAGTCGTAGGTGTGGAGGAATTGGTTCCAGAGACAGACGTTCCAGAACGCGCAGCGCGGTGACCGACCCTCGATGACGAGGGCCTCGTCCTCGGCCAGCTCGTAGGAGCCCATGGCGTAGGCGGCGTCGGCGGCCGCCCACCCGAAGGTCTGGCTGGGCACCCCGTAGGGCTCGTCGACGGTGTTGGGCGTGCCCAGAGGGATGGGGACGATGCGCGCCTGGTCGCGGACCCAGGTCAGCGCGGCCCGGAAACGACGGGCGAGATCGGCGTCGTCCTCGCGCCGGGTGGCGGGCGGGTCGAGGGACTCGATGTGCCACTCGGCCCGGCGGCCCCCGACCGGGTCGGCGAGGTAGTCGCGCGTGATGGCGCACACGGCGTCGGGCTCGAGCCTGATCCACGCGCCCTGGTGGGGCTCGGGGCTCAGCACCACCGAGAAGGTGCCGTCCTCGGCGATCTCGAGGGCCCGGTCGTTGACGGTGCCCACGATGCGCTCGGAGTACCGGCCGTCGGACGGCCCCCCGTAGACGGTGAGCGAGAGGTAGTCGGCGTCCCCCTTGCGCCCGGTGACCACGTAGGTGCGGTCGGGGTCGACCGGGGCGTACTGGTAGTACGCGTCGGCGTTGTCGCCGCCCCACTTGCGGTACGGCCCGACGATGTCGACGAAGCGCGGGCGCGCCGGGTCGGCCCACAGCTGGGCGTCGAGCCCGGCGGCCAGGACCGAGAAGATCCACTTGTACCCTTCGAGGACGCTCGGCTCGTCGAGGGGGACGTCGGGGAGGAACAGCCGACCCTCAAGGGCGCGCAGCTCGTCGACGAGCTCGTGGAACACCGCCGCGGTGAGCGGCGCCGGCACCGAGCGCGGGGGTGGTCGGGGGTCGCTGTCGGCCATGGGCTCAATCTACGGGGGACGGGGTCGTCGCCCGCGGGGCACGTGCCTCCCACTCGCGGCGGTACTGCACCCAGATCAGCCTGCACCCGACCTCGCCGGGGGCCTCGGGCTCGTGCTCGAGCCGCCCCGTGAGCCGGTACCCCAGCTTGGGGGGCACCGAGGCGCTGGCGACGTTGGCCTCGTCGCAGTGGATCTCCATGCGCTCGATGCCGCGCAGCCCGAACCCCACGGCCGTCAGCGCGCCGGCGCACGCGGTGGCGATGCCGCGGCGGACGTGTCCCACGTGCACCCAGTAGCCGATCTCCAGGGCGCTGGGCCCGATGCGCCGGTGCAGGCCGCACCCGCCCACCAGGGTGCCGTCGGGCAGGAAGACGCCGTACTCGTATCCGCTCCCCGAGCTCCACATGGTGGCGGGGCCGAGAAGGCGTTCGCGCTGTGCCGCCGGCGAGGTCCCCTCGGGCGTGGCCCACGGCATCCACGGCCGCAGGTGCTCGAGGCTCTCGGTGGCGGCGCGCGACACTTCGTCGGCGTCGTCCGCGCTCAGGCGCCGCAGCACCACGCCGTCGTGCTCGACCTGTTCGGGCGGAATCAGGGGTCGCCGGCCGAGCGCGCTGCGTCGGGCACGGCGTCGCACGACCGTCGCCTCAGGCTCCGGGCACGGGGGCGGGCGCCGTCGCCGAGCGCGTCGCCGAACCCGACGACCGAGACGGGCGCAACCCCTCCAACGTCAACTCGGTGAAGGGCCCGCACTCGACGACGCCCCCGCGCACCGGGACCTCGACACCGTCGGCCATGGCGCGCTGCGCGTCGAGCCCGTGCAGCACCACCCGCACCGCCGCGGGCGACGAGAAGTCACCCGAGCGCTCCCACGTCCACCGACCCGTCCCGCCGGGAGTCGCCCCCTCGACCTGCCACACGTCGCGACGCATGGGGCCGTCCCCGTCGCCGGCGTCGTCGACACACCGGCCCTCGGCGCCACCCTGTTCGTCGGCCCAGCAGTGCAGGGCCAGCAGTCTCGGGGCGTGGTCGAGTCTCAGCCCATCCGTGGGCGCGGCCCGAAGACCGCCGGCACCGGCCGTCTCTCTGTCACCCTCGACGGGGCACGGCCCGCCGGGCTCCGCCCACCCGTCGTCGAGGGGGATCACCGAACCGGCCCGGGCGAACACGGGAATGCGCTCCAGGGGCGCTTCGGCGGGGGCGCCCGCAGCGCGCTCGTCTCCCCACAGGCTCGCCCAGCCACCGGGGGGAAGTGCCACGGTGCGACGACGCGCGCCGGGCTCGGTGACAGGAGCGACGACCAGCGCGTCACCGAGAAAGAAGGCGTCGTCGGCGTCGAGCCCGGTGCCGCGGGGTGCAGGTGCGTCCGATTCGTCTTCACCCGCACCGGAGGTGACGGTGACGGGCCACCACAGCGGGCGGACCAGGGGTGCGCCGCTCTCGCTGGCGAGGTGGGCCAACGTGTACAGGTAGGGCAGGAGCCGGTACCGGAACCGGATCCACCCGGCCACGATGCGTCGTGTGGGCTCGGCGAAGCACCAGGGCTCGCGGGGCGGGACGCCCCGCACCGAATGCGTCCGGCAGTACGGCATGAACACGCTCATCTGCAACCACCGCAGGTACAGCTCGTCGTCGGGGACGCCGCTGAAGCCCCCGATGTCGGAACCCGAGTAGGGCACCCCCGACAGCCCCAACCCGACCACGGTGGCGATCTGCTGGCGCATCGACTCCCACGTCGAGGCGGCGTCGCCGGTCCAGTTCCACGCCCAGCGCTGCATCCCCGCCCAGCCCGAGCGCGACACGATGAAGGGGCGGCGCCCCGGCCGGGCCTCACGGAGCCCTTCGTAGCCGGCCCGGTTCATGAGCATCCCGTAGAGGTTGTGGCCCTCGGCGTGGTCGCCGCCGCGGCCGTCGAAGTCGTGGCGGGTGGTGGTGGGCAGCGTCGGGTCGCCGGCCAACGCGATCGACGTCGGCTCGTTCATGTCGTGCCAGATCCCGGCGACACCGGCGTCGGTGAGCGTCCGGTACTTCCCGGCCCACCACGACCGGGTGCCGGGGTCGGTGAAGTCGGGGAAGGCACTGCGCCCGGGCCACACGACGCCCTCGGCGAGGCGCCCGTGCCCGTCGGTGCAGAACCGCTGCTCGTCCCGGCCCTCGCGGAACACCTCGTAGTCGGGGTCGATCTTCACACCGGCGTCGACGATGGTGACCAGACGCGCCCCCGTGGCCGCCGCGTCGCGGGCCAGGCGACCGAGATCGGGGAAGCGGTCGGGGTCCACCGTGAACACGCGAAAGCCGCGCATGTAGTCGATGTCGAGGTGCACCGCAGACAGGGGGATGCCGAGATTCGCGAACCCGTCGGTGATGGCACGCACATCGGCGTCACGGCGGTATCCCCACCGGCTCTGGTGGTACCCGAGGGCCCAACGGGGCGGGAGCGCGGGACGGCCGGTGAGCTCGCTGTAGCGGTCCAGCAGATGGGGAACGGGTCCGGCGACGAGGTAGCGGCGCAGCACGCCCCCGCTGAAGCGCACCGTCGCCGTCCCCGGCGCGCCCTCTCCCCGGGCCGTGTCCGCCCCGTCCGGGCCCGCCAAGCAGAACGTGGACCGGGTCGAGTTCTCGTAGAACGTGAGGAGGTCCCCGTCGGGATGCGTCGACACCACCACGGGGATGCCGAGGTAGAGCGGGCTCCGGCCGGGCCCCCACGAGCCACCGGGGTCGGTGTTCCACAGCGTGTGGGTGCCCCCGCGCAGGTCGATGCCCGACGCCTGTTCGCCGAGCCCGCACATGCGCTCGCCGGCGCGCATGGAGAACGACTGCTCCCACCCCGAGCCGAGCCGGACCGGCGCCGATTCGCTGCGCAGCAACGCGCCACCGATGGCGGCCGTGCGCAGCGAGCCGTCGGGCGACACCGTGACCTCGAGCGCGGCGCTGCGCAACACCCACGCGCCATCGGCGCGCAGCACGTCGAGAGGGTGCGCCTGGACCTCGGTGACGGGACCGCCCAGGTCTCCGGTGACGGCGTAGGGCACAGGGGCGGGACCGGGCCCCCACGACACGCGCACCACGTCGGCGGCGAGGAAGGACAGCTCGAGGTGGGCCCGTTCGAAATGGAACTGCGCCGTGCCCGGCTGGGGGTTCCACACCTCGACGCGCTCCAGGCGGCCCGGTGACACCGGGGTCTCGACGCGCCGGCGCGCGCCGCCGGGTCGGGTCCGCTGCACCTGGCGGCGCGCCGAATTGGCGAGGATCAGGCCCACGGTGTGGAGGCCGAGGTGGTGCACGGCGTGGGCCGTGACCCGGGCCTGCGTGGCGGCACGGCGCAACCTCGTTCGGGGTGGGGCCACGGATGGCGAGGCTACGTGGCGGGCGGCCGGTGCGGGGTTTGGGCCGGTGCCGGCAGTGCGACGGTGCGTGCCCAGCGAACCACGTACCGCGGGTAGGGGCCCGCCCTGAGCTAGGGTCGTCGCGTCGCCATGCATGCTTCTGCGGTTCCTTCGCGTCGAGATGAGACGGACCGGGCCACTCCGGCTCCCGTGCCCGGCTTCGCGCTCGGCGCACGGCGTCCGGTGCGCATGATCCCCCACAAGCATGTGGTCGACGGGCGGCGCGTGCGCTACGCCGTTTCCGAGAACGCCCGCGCCCACGGTCCCGAAGGCCCGGGGAGCGAGCCCATCTGGGCGGTCAACCTCCACGGCTACTTCGCCGGCGGGGGGATGTACTGGAGAGAGAGCAGCAACCTGGCCGAGGCCCTCGGCTGGCGCGTGCTCAACCCCAGCCTGCCGGGATTCGCCGGCAGCGACCCGTTGCCGTGGGAGCGGGTGAACATCGCGGAGATCGCCGACGTCGTCGTGCACCTGCTCGACAAGGTCGGTGCCGAGCGGGCCGTCCTGCTCGGGCACTCCATGGGCGGGGCCGTCGCCGTGCAGTTCGCGGACTCCCATCCCGAGCGTGTCCTCGGCATCGTGTACCGCGACGGCGCCGCCACCCCGGGCTGGAAACACCGGCGCGGCTTGATCGTGTCACTGCTCGCCCCGGTGCTCCCCGACATGGCAGGAGTGGCGGACCTTCTGGTGGCCGCCATCCTGGACACGCCCGACCTGCTCGTGGGACGGCGCCTGGCGTCCACGGTGCGGGGCTTGTGGCCCGACGCGCGCCGCAACCTCCGCTCCATGGGTCGCACGCTCCCCGTGGGGTCGATGCTCATGGCCATGGACCTGCGCGCCGAAGTCGAGCGCATCGTGGGGCGCGGCATCCCCATCCTCCCGGTGTGGGGCTGCTTCGACCGCATCGTCAGCCCGGACACGGCCCGGGAATTCGCCGACCTCACCGGCATCGACGTGGTGTGGGTGCCCGGGGGCCATTCGTGGATGCTCCCCCGCCCCCAGGGCCAGGCCGACATCCTCCGCCATCTCCGCCGCGGCCGTGAGTTCGTGGCCGACGTCGTCGAACGGCGCGCCCAGCTGCTCGAGGCGGAGTCCGCCGCGGCGCGCGCCCCCGCAACCGGCGCCGCCGCCGCGTCACCGGTCGTCGGAGGAGCGACCCCGCCCGCCGTCGGCGGAGCCACCGCTTCGTCCATCCGCCTCGTCCGCTGAGCGCACCGCGGCCCAACTCTCGGCGTCATCTCGACGCGCCGTGGGCCGTCACACGATGCGGCCGTCGGCTCGCCTCCCCTACACTGGACCGGGCCCGCAGCTG
The DNA here is from genome assembly GCA_031292675.1 of Acidimicrobiales bacterium. Taxonomy (GTDB): domain Bacteria; phylum Actinomycetota; class Acidimicrobiia; order Acidimicrobiales; family UBA8190; genus Chersky-840. Next base: position 4,521 of record JARLGQ010000070.1, on the reverse strand, counting down.
ACTGACGGATCAGTTTAGCGGGGCCCTCCGGGAACCGACCGAGGAGGCACGGCGATGCGTTGGACGAACGAGGACACTCCCGAGCAAGAGGAGTTCCGCGTCGGGTTCCGCTCATGGCTGCACGACAACCTGCCCCCGGGTTGGATGGAGGCCGCCGACGGCGGCGACGACGAAACGCTCGAGAAGCTGAAAGCGGGAAGCGGGTTCAACCCCTTCACCTGGCAGGGCACCATCGGGCGAAGCCCGTACGCGGCACCGCTGTGGCCCAAGGAGTACGGAGGCCTCTCGGGCGAGGTGTGGATGCAGACCGTCATCCGTTCGGAGCTGGTCCACTACCGGCTCCCGACCGTGTCGATCAACCTCCTGGGGGTGGGCCTGGCGGGCCCCACCCTCATCGCACACGGGACCCACGAGCAGAAGGACCGCTACCTGCGCAAGATCCTCTCCGCCGAGGAGATCTGGTGCCAGCTCTTCAGCGAGCCCGGGTCGGGCTCGGACCTGGCGTCGCTGTCGACGCGGGCGGTGCGCGACGGGGACGAGTGGGTCGTGAACGGCCAGAAGGTGTGGACCACGATCGCGCAGTTCGCCAAGTTCGGGATGCTGCTGGCCCGCACCGACCCCGACGTCCCCAAGCACGAGGGCCTCAGCTATTTCATCCTGGAGATGAAGTCCCCCGGCGTGGAGATCCGACCGCTCAAGCAGATGACGGGCTCGTCGGAGTTCAACGAGGTGTTCCTGTCCGACGTGCGCATTCCCGACGCCAACCGTGTCGGCGACGTGGGCGACGGCTGGCGCTGTGCGCGCACCACGCTCATGAACGAACGGGTGGCGTTGGCGGGGATCTCGCTCGACCCCGTGTCGTTCACCGGAGGTGTCCGGCGCGACCCGTGGCAGACGTATCTCGACGGGATCCCCGACCGCACCGACCCTCGCGTGCGCCAGCGCCTGGCCCAGTTCTACATCGAGTCGGAGGTGAAGGAGATCACCGCCTTCCGCGCCAACTCGGCGCGACTGCGCGGCCAGCAGCCCGGGCCCGAGGGCGCCGTCAACAAGGTCTTCAACGCCGAGTACAACCAGCGCCGGTCGAACTTCGCGGTGAACGCCAACGGCGTCGCCGCCACCGCCTGGTTGCCCGGCGACACACGGGCCGAGGCACGTGCCGTGACCTTCCTGCGGGCCAGGGCCAACACCATCGAGGGCGGCACCTCCGAGGTGCTGCGCAACCAGATGGCGGAGCGGATCCTGGGCCTGCCCCGTGACGTGGAGGTGGACAAGGACGTCGCCTGGGCCGACGTGAAACACAGTTGACCACCGTCGACGACGCGGCCGGAGGCGGCGCTCCGAGCGAGTCGGTCGGGACCACCGAGGCGCGCATCGTCGCCGCCACCGCGCTGCGGGCGCTGGGCCACGCCCTGGTGGCCCACGACGTCGACGACGACTCGTTCCGGCGCATCACCGCCCAGGTCGAAGGACTGCTGGCCGAGGTGGAGGCGACCCCCGCCCGCGTCCGGGCACCGCTGGACATGGTGCGCGCCATCTTCACCGCGCCCCCACCCGACGGGGCGCAGCGCCCCAAGTTCCCCGACTCGATCGTGACGGGCAAGGCCAACCCCATGGGCTTGGCGGCCACCATCGGGCGCGAGGGCGACGAAGCCGTGCTTCGCACCACGCTGGGGCCCGCCTTCGAGGGCGCCCCGGGCCGCGCCCACGGGGGGACGGTGGCGGCGTTGCTCGACGAGGTCATGGGCTTCGTCCTCTCGATCCACGCCACCCCCGCCTACACCGGGAGGCTGACGGTCACCTACCGCGCCCCGACCCCGATCGGCGTGGAGCTCGAGATGCGCGCCAGGCTCCGCTCGCGCCACGGCCGCAAACTCAGGATCGAAGCCCACGCCCTCCACGGCACCGCCCTCATCGCGCAGGCGGAGGGGCTGTTCATCGCCGTCGACCCCGAGCGCTTCGGCACCGGATAGCTGACCCGCCCCGACGCCCCGACGCCCCGACGCCCCGGCGCTCGGCGGGCGCTCGGCCGGCGCGCCGTCACGACGGCTCGACGAGCACGGACCGGTCCCCCGCCCTGAGCCCCTCGATGATCCGCCGGTAGGCGCCCGCCGCGTCGGACCCCATGGAGTCGGTGTCGAGGATCTCGAGACCCCGCTCCCGGTCGATGCCGTGGATGCCGAAACGCGGCTCGTAGCTTCCCCATTCGTAGTTGTCCATGAGAGACCAGTGGTAGTAGGCACCCATCGGCACACCCGCGTCGAGGGCGTCCACCAGCGCCCCGAGCGTTTCCCTCAGGCAGCGGCCCCGGTCCCATCCGTCGAGGCGCGGGAAGCTGCGACCGCGGCGCACCCGGTTGCACAGTCCCTGTTCCACCACCCAGAGGTCGAGTCCGGGCACGACGTTGGCCCGGGAGTACTCGCCCAGTCCGCCGGGGACCACGCGGTCGTCCCACAGGTCGCTGGCCGGGCGCCACGCCGTGCCTCCCGCCGTGGCGCGTCCCGGGAGCCGGGCGTGACTGGCGAAGACGGGGTCGTAGTAGTCGATGCCGACCACGTCCAAGGTGCATTCGTGGGGGCTGCCCCACACGGCGTCGATCGCACTCGAGAAGCCCTGGCCCCGTCGCCACCGGGACGCGGCCGTCCCGCGCAGGGCGCGTTCGAGGTGGTTGGCGGGGGCGAGGCTCCCGTACCACCGGGACCGTCGTTCTTCGATCCAGGCACCCACCTCGTCCCTGGCCACGCCCTCGCGCCGAGCCACCAGGACGTCGATGAGCATCCGGTCGAGCTCGTAGACGCTCAACGACACGTTGTTGGTGGTGACCGTGGCGTCGGGCTGCAGGCGGTGGATGATCTCGTAGCCCTTGACATGCGCGGCCAGGAGGTGGTCGAAGGCTTCGGCCATGTCGGCGAAGGCGAGCATGCGGCCGGGCGGGAACATCCCCAACAGGTACGACCCGAGGGCCAGTGCGTTGACTTCGTTCAACGTCACCCAGGTGTGGCACCACGGCCCCAGGCGCGCCAGCGCGGTCTCGACCCACGACCCGTAGCGTTCGGGGGCGTCACCCGACAGCCAGAAGTCCTCGCCCAGCCATGCGGGGTGGGTGAAGTGGAGGAGGGTGACGAGCGGCTCGAGACCCCGCTCCCGGCACGCCCGCAGGATGGAGGCGTAGTGCTCCAGCGCGCCGTCGTCGACCTGTCCCTGGGCCGGCTCGACCCGGGCCCACTCGACGCCGAGGCGAAAGGCGTCACAACCCATGGCGGCGGCGCGGTCGAGATGCTCCTCGTACCGGTTCCAGAAGTCCACCGCCGGTCCCGACGGCTCCACCCGCCCGGCGCCTTCCCACCGGACCCAGTTGTTGGCGGGCTGGCGCGGTCCGTTGAAGCCGCCCTCGATCTGGAAGCCGGCCGTGGCCACCCCGAACCGGAACCCGGCGGGAAGGACCTCACCGTCGCGCCTCGAGGAGGGTGCTCCTCGGAGCGCCGCGTCGGAGGCGTCGGGCACGGCGGCCAGCATGGCACGGCCCGACGCGGCGAACGTAGGGTGGCCCATGCGCGTTCGCCCGCCGGGCGGCCCTCGGGTCGGGTCACGGGGCGAGCGCCGGTACGACGCTGCGGACGTCCTGGCCCCCCGCTGGCGGGGTCAGCGTCCCCGGCTCGAGGTGTGGTACCTCACGTTGTCGGACCCCGGCACCGGCACGGGCTGCTGGGTGCACCACGAGCTCGTGTCCCCCCTGTCGGGTGACCCCTTCGCCCACGGTTGGGCGGCGGTGTTCCGCCCCGGCGCGGAGCCGGTGCTCGACCGGTTCGGTCCTTGGCCCGTCGACGCCGGTCACGACGTGGGCGCGCCCTGGCACGGGGGTGGCGCGGTCCTCGCCCCCCCCGACGTGCGGGGGGAGACGGCGCGGCTGGCGTGGGACCTGCGGTGGCACGACGACGGCGCCGCGCCGAGCCCGCCCCTGTTCACCTTTCCGGCCTGGGCGTGGGAACGCGAGACACTTCCGGCCGCGCAGGTCGTGGCGGTGCCGAGCGCTCCCTTCGACGGGTCGATCCGGGTCGGGCCCGACGAGGTGGCGCTCTCGGCGCACACGCGCGGCGCCGTCAGCCACATCTACGGGCACGGCAACGCGCAACGTTGGGGTTGGCTGCATGCCGACCTCGGAGGCGGGGACGTGCTCGAGATCGTGAGCGCCGTGAGCCGCCGCCCGGGCCTCGACCGTCTGCCCCCGCTCGCCTTCGTGCAGCTGCGCATCGGCGGCCGCGACTGGCCCCGCGACCCGCTGGCGGCGGCACCGCTGTTCCGCACCCGGCTCGGCCTTCCCACCTGGCGCGTGCAGGGCACGGTGGGACGGTGGCGCCTGCGGGCCGAGATCACGATCCCCGACACCGCCTCGGTGCGGGTCCCCTATGTCGATCCCGACGGGGAGAGCGCCACCTGTGTGAACAGCGAAAGGGCCGACGCCGAGATCGTGCTCGAGCACCGCCGCGCCCGGTGGGAGGTCGAGGCGCGTTGGGACCTGCG
>JARLGQ010000069.1 GCA_031292675.1 Acidimicrobiales bacterium | reverse complement strand
GTGTTGTCGACGACGACCAACGCTCCGTGGGCGTGGGCCAGGGTGGCGATGGCGGCGATGTCGAGGACGTTCAGGAGCGGGTTCGTCGGCGTCTCGACCCACACCATGCGCGTCCGGGGCTGCAAGGCGTCCTCCAGGCGGGAAAGGTCCGTGGCGTCGACCTCGAGCCCGGCCCGGCGGTGGACCTCGGTCGCCAACCGGTAGGTCCCGCCGTAGCTGTCGGTGGGCATGACGAGATGGTCGCCCGGACCGAGCAGGCGCAACACGGCGTCTTCGGCCGCCATCCCGCTGGCGAAGGCGAACCCGTACCCGGCCCCCTCGAGCAGGGCGAGATGGGCCTCGAGGCTGGCGCGGCTGGGGTTGCCCGACCGCGCGTACTCGAAGCCGCGGTCCTCGCCCACACCGTCCTGCTCGAAGGTCGACGACAGGTAGACCGGAGTGTTCACCGCGCCGGTCGCCGGGTCGGGCCCCCCGCCCCCGTGCACGGCCTGGGTCTCGAACCCGAGCCCGGCCAGATCGCGCCGGTCGCTCACGTCAGCCTCAACGGGAGCCGGCCACCAATGTGGCGAGCACGTCCGAGCGTGTGATCACACCGACAGGATGGCCGCGATCGAGCACCACCAGGGCCGGAGCTCCCTCGAGCCGTCCCACCGCCACCTGCACCTGTTCGCCGGCGCCGATGGTGGGGAGCGGCGCGCTCATGACGTCGCCGACGGGACGGTCCAGCATCGACGCCTCGGTGAAGACGCTGTCCATGAGGTCGCGCTCGGTGACGGCGCCCACGACTTCTGCCAGCACCACCGGCGGCTCGTGCTTCACCACCGGCATCTGGCTCACGCCGTACTCGCGCAGGATGCCGATCGCCTGCCTGACCGTCTCGTCGGGGTGGGTGTGCACGAGCGTGGGGAGCGACGGGTCGCGCCCGGCGAGAAGGTCGCCCACGGTCATCCCGGCCGCCTGCAGGAACCCGTAGTCGGCCATCCAGGCGTCGTTGTAGATCTTGGAGAGATAGCCCCGCCCCGAGTCCGGGATGTGGACGACGATCACGGCGTCGGGGGAGAGGTCGCGCCCGACCACGAGCGCGGCCGCGATGGCTGTGCCCCCCGACCCACCGAGCAGGAGCCCCTCCTGGCGCGTCACGCGCCGGGCGGTGGCGAAGCTCTGGGCGTCGGAGACCGCCACCACCCGGTCCACGACCGACGGGTCGTAGGTGGAAGGCCAGAAGTCCTCCCCGATGCCCTCCACCAGATAGGGCCGTCCCGACCCCCCCGAGTACACCGAGCCCTCGGGGTCGGCCCCGACGACCTGCACGGCGGGATTGCGCTCCTTGAGGTACCGGCCGATCCCGGTGACGGTGCCGCCCGTGCCGATCCCGGCCACGAAGTGCGTGACGCGTCCCCGGGTCTGCTCCCAGATCTCGGCGCCGGCGGTGTCGTGCTGGGCCCGGGGGTTGTCGGGGTTGTGGTATTGGTCCGGCTTCCAGGCCAGGGGCACCTCCCGGGCCAGGCGGTCCGAGACCGAGTAGTAGGACTCGGGGTGCTCGGGCGCCACGGACGTGGGGCACACCACGACTTCGGCGCCGAAGGCGCGCAACAGGGCGATCTTCTCGGCCCCCACCTTGTCGGGGCAGACGAAGATGCAGCTGTAGCCGCGCCGCGCCGCCACGATGGCCAACCCCACGCCGGTGTTCCCGCTCGTCGGTTCGACGATCGTGCCGCCCGGCCGCAGCCGTCCGTCGCGTTCTGCCGCGTCGATCATGGCCAGGGCGATGCGGTCCTTGGACGAGCCTCCCGGGTTGAACATCTCGAGCTTGGCCACGAGCGTGCACTCGAGGTCCCGGGCGGTGCGGTCCAACCGGACCATGGGCGTGTTCCCGATCAGCTCCTCGAGCGAGCCCGCCACCTCCATGGGCGGCCCGGGGTCGGTGACGCGCCGGATCTCGACGCCGTCGAGTCCGGTCCCCGTCCCGGCCCGGATCGGCTCGTCGGTGAACAGCTCGGTGGGCAGTCCCGCCCGGCGCAATTCGGCCGCCACCGCCACGGCCTCGGGCATGGGGCCCCACACCCCGACCCGGCGCGGGATCCGGGACCGGAGCGCACCGATGAGCGTGACCAGTGGTTCGCCGGCCCGGAGCCGCTGCACATGGGCCGCCCTGTCCTGGAGCCGGGGCGGAGCGGGGCCATCTCCGACCACGACGAGAACGTCCATAACGCCCGCTTACTCTACGGCGGGGGGGTCGGTGCCCCCGCCGGGACCGGTCGGCTGTGGCCCGCGGCCGGCTGGTAGTTTCGACGAATCCCTCGGGGAGAGGTGCGAGAGCGGCCGAATCGGACTCACTGCTAATGCGTGAACACCGTGCGTGCCGTGCCTGGTGGGGGCCACGAAGTAGTTCAGAACTGCCTCCGAATGCCCCAGATTGAAAGACAGATTGAAAGACGCGGCGGGCGTGGTGAGTTCCCCCGACCTGCCGACAGCTGTCAGGCCGTCGCTCTAACCGTCGTCGGCCTCCAGGAGGCGGCGTAGCTCATCGAGGAGGGCCTCCAGGCGAGCCTTGGCCTCCTCAAGAGCCAACGTCTGCTCAGGGTCGAGGGCCGGTGAGCGCGGGTTGGCCATGGCCGGTGCGTCAGTGCGCCCGCCCCATCAGCCGGGGGGGTGGGGCCTCGGGACCCGCGGGGCATCACGTCGAGTCCCAAGAACCCACCGAAACGGGGGGTCTGTGACGACGTGGATATCCCCCGCCCAAGAGCACGCTACGCCGCGGTCTCCCCGGCGTCTATGGGCTGGCATCCATAGATATCTCCACGCCCTCGGGCCTAGCGTCGGCAGGGGGACTGGGGGCGCGACGTCGAGTGCCGGGGAACCCCCACACGCCGGTTCCCGGTGCTCCGTCGCCTTACTACGCCTCCCTCGTCCAGCAGCTTGCGGATCTCTGCCTTGAGCGCCCACGGGCGGCGCTCCACGTCCCTGCAGCAGCTCGCGGAGCAGTGCCCATGGCTTGCTCCCCGGTCCAGCGCTCCCCCGGTCCCATGGACCGTTCAGCCGGACAGCGTCTCGCCGCCGTCCCGTCCTGGGCCTTCGCTCGATTCGCGGTTGGCTTCACGCACGTCGCTCAGCTGGTTGTACCAGTGGCGAGCGAGCCACGACACCCAGGCGAGCCAGCCCACGATGACTATCCACAACAGGATTCCAGGGGGACTGGTCACACTGGAATCATGCCCCCTCTGTCAACCGGGGCTTCGGCCCCGATGCCCCATTCCGCGTGGGTGCCCGTAAACAGCCCACGTCGGTGGACGTACCGTGACCGCTGGGTCTTGGGTCGTCAGCGGCGTCGAGCGCTGGGACTACACCCGCAGGTCCCGGCGCTCCGTCGTGTTGGGACGTTGGACCCTGGCCCCGTCACACCTGGGCCTCCAGAATCACCTGATGCCAGGCGACCTCGTCGAGGTGCTGTGGAGACGGTTCGGCCAGCACGTATTCCTGATCTACGCCGAAGGTGAACCGGAGCACTTGAACGGCGATCTCAGCTTTGCCGCCGCGACGGCATGGGACGCGGGGCTGGGGATCGTGGAGTCGTCGCCAGCGATGGCCCTCTGGGTCAAGGACCCTGGGTTTCCATGAGCAACTACCTCTGTCCCGACTGCGACGTGGATCTGACGTTCGCCCGCGACAATCCGGCCCCAGCCACCGACGCAGCAGGTGGGATTCATGTCGTGACAGGGAAATGCCCGTCATGCGACGGCCTCTTCGGACGCCGCTACGGGGAGGTGGTCCCCGTCACCCCATTCGACAACCCGCCTCCGACCTGAGGTCCCTGATGAGCAACGGTCCACCGGTAAACGAGGGGCGAGAGATCGTCAGCATCATGTGGTTCCCCCATCGGCCCGACTGGCACGAAGTGGTCTATTCCGATGGCGACAGCGGACGCCTCCCTGGGACTCTGGAGGACGCCGCCGCACTCGCCGAATCACTCAGGTTGGAGTTTGTCACCACGTCTGACGGCAGTGTTCAGTGGGACCGCAAGAGATGACACCGCGAGTCCGAGATCCCCATTCCTGAGGAAGACGTACTTCTCGGCCAGGCGTACCCTGACTTTGGGTTGCTCTTGAGGTGGTCGAAGGCCCCCCTTCACTCACCATGAGCGACCCAGGGGGGTACGGCGGGACGTAGGGCGATGACCGCCACGCGGCATCCCACATGCGCGTCCCTGCGTTCCGCCACCCCTCCGAGCGGTGGCTTGGCACGCCGGGGATCGGGGACGCTCAGAGGACCTTGGACCCTAGTGCTCGTGAGGCTCTGAGCCGGATCATTATTGGTAGGCGGTGAGGTGGCAGGTGGTCACCGATACCTTCGGAGTCCTGCGGCCTTACCGCCTCTAGGCGTCCATTGTCTCGATCTGCCCACAAGCAGCGCACTCAGAACCCAACACGAACAGACTGCCTCCTGGTCCATCCATTGCGCCGGGACGCGGCTCTCCGCAGTTCCGACACGTCCCCACGTGGTCTCGCCCTTCAGCCGCACGTGCGAGAGCGTCCGAGACCCGACGGCCCCGTAGCCGTAGCTCGTCGGCACTCACCCAGCGACCGCCGATGTACGCGCCGCCCTGATCGCCGGTCCTGCGCTCAGTGTCGTTCATGGCTCTGCCGCACCCCGCTGCGACCACGGTCATGCTGGCCGTGCCGCCTGAGGCAAGGATACGGATTGATGGGAGACGGGGACAGCGTGTTTCCACCTGGAAGGACGCTGTGAACTGGCGCACGGCCAGCATGAGGTGAGCGTCGTACCCTCAGGTCCGCGCCTGCAAGCCCACCCTGTGATCAAGGTCTCCTGATCAAGGTCTCCCAGGGATCTGCCGATCTTCATCTCCGTGGACCCCACTCAGCTAGGAGACCGTGAACTGTTCGCTGCACTCGACGCTGCGAACCGCAAGCTGGACGAGTACCTCAGTGACACAGAGGGGCGCATTGCGGCATGGCAGGCGATCCTTCCTCTGCGGGCCGAAGTGGAACGCCGGTTCCCCAAACCGAACTACCCACCACCGGCCTAGCCGTTCGGTCGATCGATCGTCGGTCGTGACGGTCACGGGCCAAGCCGGGCGCACGTTGTCGGCGTGGACGGCTCCTCGGGCTGCTGTCATTACCGGTCGCTCTTGAGGGCGTGGGGCGTCCGCTACCCGGCGGTAGGGACGACCTGAAAGCCTTCCTTGCCCCCATCGGAATCAGGGTGATCTCGACCGGCCCGTCTGTCGGGACCCTGGCCCTGCCAAGGCGCAGAACCGGCAGGACGCTGGCGGACGACTGAACGTCAGTCCCCCGACCAGCATCCGAGAATCACATCGGCAACCGTGACGGCAACATTTCCCGACGGCGTTGGTGGCTTGCCGAACTGGGCCGGGAGGCCCGAGATGTCCACTAGCAGGACCTTCCAGTCCTTTCGTACCGCTACCGACCCGTCTCGTGTCGCAAAGCCACTCTGACCCAGGTTGGGGAGTGTGTTGACATCACCGAGGCTGGAGCCGATGCCTCGGAAGTATGAGAACGTTTGCGTCCAGCTGGACAGTTCCTTTACCGAAAGTGTGAAGTAGCCGTCCGGGTAGGTGTAGCGGCATGAGTACAGGTGCTCTGACCACGTGGGTCCTTCAACGACAGCCGTGACACCGAGCGCAACGCCGATCTCGCGTTGAGCTTTGGGGGAACACACCATCTTCGCAATCGTCGCCGGCAGCTTCCCCGCGGGCAGCGGGACTCGTGCTGTGGCCAAGGACGACGGTGAAGTTGTCCCACACGCGGCAAAGGCCATCGCTAACGCCAGTGCCACTACGGCGAACCGAGGCTCGTATCTCCCCGATACCAGCCGCCTTGCCTTGGTCTGTCGCTTGGGTGCCATAAGACGAGATGGCAATCGGAGTGCGGTCACCACTCGGTGCAATCAGAGCATCAGGATGAGCATGTAGCCCATCGTGATGCACATGGCGACGTGACAGGCCAGTTCCAGACGAGGGGCCATGAATGGGCGACCATTGAGGTCCGGTCCATCGGGCGCATCGGTAACGGACGGTGACAACCGTTGGGCGAGCCTCGTCTGTCCCTGCGGGATTGCTCCTCCGCCGCCTCCAGTGAGTTCGTTTGCGCCCATGGCGCTGACTAGCGCTGGCTCGTTCGACGAGGACAAACTGAGACTGTCGATGTGCCACACCGCCGACGCGCAAAGGACGATCAGGAAGAACAGCGGAAGCCCCACGAAGTTCGCCGTGGCTCCCGTCGCCGCACCCATCGACATCCCGCCCGCGTTCGCCGCGCCGCCGGTGGGCGCAGCCAAATACATGTAGAGCATGGCGCACGACATGACCAGGTGCGTCAGGTAATGCGAGACGTGGTGAAGATCGTGCCCCCCACCCTGTCCGAGGTGACGAGCGATGAATCGCACGCTTCGCCAGGAGAACCACATCGCCAGACCCACGAAGACGGCTTCCCACACCCCCGTCGGGAGTGTCGTGAGCGCCGGGACCAGCATCCCCGCCATAGCCACACCCATGGTGACGTGGGCGACGTTGACATCGACATTGATTCGACGACGCAATGCCCGTGATGCCAGCAGACGGACGGAGCAGTAGATCGAAACGGCGATCATCACTCCTGCGAAGGAGTCGGGGAGCCAATCGGGTTGCATCGCCTACGCCCCTACCACGTCCAGTTCACGGTCAGCCGGGCGCCCTGAACCGACGCGAGATGGCCAATATGCGGCGGCGATCAACATCAGGAGTGGTCCCGAGTTCGGATCGGTGCCCGAACCGGTGAAGATCCCCCCGAAGTTCTCCCCCAGCACCCAGATCCCGGCGCCGAGCACAAGGGCCAGGACAACAGTGACGCGGGCGAGTCTTCCGGGAAGGAATACGCCCACGGCGATGACGCCGAGGAGCACCGCCAGCCCGACGGAGACACCGAGCCCCCTGTGGGCGAGCAGGTTGGCGACATGATGGTCCAGGCCCGCCAACCAGCGGGGCTGACCACTCGCCATCTGGGTCACCAGCTGACGCAGGCCCTGCGGTGAGCGGTTGGCCCCGAGGACGGCGACGCAACCGAGCAGTCCCCACAGCATCAGCCATAGACCCCGGGCGACCGATGCGCCGACGGCCCGGGCGGCGACAAACGGGGACGTGGCTGTGGTCCGGTCGGCGGGCCACAACAGCACGGCAAGGACGGCATAGAGCAACACGGCGCCAGGAGCCCCGTTCACGGGATTGGCCGTTCCCGAGAACAGACCGCCCAGGCCCTCGCCGAACCACCACACGCCGCACGACCACGCGATCGAGAGAGCCAGCGCCGGTTTGATCGTGGGGCGCCAGGCGATCCCGAATCCGATCAGCACCTGAACAACGGCAAAGACGGCGTCGGCCACGACCGAGTGGTGGCCGATGACGAGATCGGCCCAGGTGATGGAGTGAGCGACCGCTGATGGGTTCCCTTGGGCCGTGGCGGCCAGCATCTGACTTCCGAATGCCCGAGTGAACATGAAGGGCTGGAACTGCAACAGGCCGTCGACAAGCCACACCGTGGCCAGCACCAGCTGAAGGGCACGGCGGATGTCTCTCGGTTCCCGCTGCTCCCTGGTCGCCGTGGACCGGTTGGCGCTGACGGTGACTGCTACGTCATTCATCGTCGCCAGGTCCTCCCTCCCATGGCTCTCGATGGTCGGTGGGTCCACGCAGGGGTTACGCTCGCCCCGAGCACAGACCCAAGCCAATCGCGCCCTTCGGGTACCGCATGAACGGTGCTACTACGCTCAGTAGTATGTCTAGAAGAGTCGCACTGCCACCGTCAAGCCATTGTTCTCATAGGTGAGTACGCCGATGGATCAGGGGACCGGGATCATGGCCACCACCTCGACAATCGGTCGTCCAGCATCGGGGAAGACGGTGGTGTCGATCGCCATCGGCGGGATGACCTGCGGGGCCTGCGCGGCTCGGATCGAGCAGCGGCTCAACGATCTCGATGGTGTCGAGGCCAATGTCAACTACGCATCGGAACGAGCCAGGGTCACGCTTCTGGCCAGCCTGCCGGTGCAGAGGTTGGTGGAGGAGATCCAAAACGTCGGCTATGACGCCCAGCTCATCGAGGACTCGACGCAATCCGCGAACGACGCGGCCGAGGTCGACCGACGAACACGCTCGCTCGGTCGACGACTCGTCGTGGCAGCTGTGCTCTTCATGCCCCTATGCGACCTCTCGATCGCATTCTCGCTCGTCCCCAGACTGCGCTTCCCCTACTGGCAATGGCTGCTCATCGTTCTGGCGGCGCCGATCCTGACCTGGGGAGCGTGGCCGTTCTACAAGGCGGCGATCCGCACCGCTCGGCACGGTACGTCCTCGATGGACACCCTCGTTTCGCTCGGCATTGTGGCGGCGACAGGTTGGTCGCTCTACGCAATGTTCTGGAGAGACATCAGTCGCGTGCCCCGAACCGTTTGGTTCGTGCTTGCTCACCAATCAGGCGGGGCCATCTACATCGACGTTGCCGTGGGCGTGACCACCTTCCTTCTGGCCGGTCGATATTTTGAGGCGTGGTCCAAACGCCGGACTGGGAACGCACTGCGCTCACTGGCGGCGGTGGGAGCCAAGGACGTGGCCGTGCTTGACGCCACCGGCGTAGAACACCGGCTTCCCGTGGCGCAACTGGCGGTTGGCGACCGGTTTGTCGTGCGCCCAGGAGAGACCGTCGCCACCGACGGACAGATCGTCTTTGGGCACTCGGCCATTGATCGCAGCGCCATGACCGGCGAATCCCTTCCCGTCGACGTGGCTCTTGGCGACCACGTCGTCGGTGGCACGGTGGGGGTGGGGGGCCGCTTGATCGTCAGGGCGACAAAGGTGGGCCAGGACACCCAGCTGGCCCACATGATCCGGCTCGTCGAGAACGCCCAGAACGAAAAGGCTGCCGTTCAACGGCTCGCCGATCGTGTCGCCGCGGTCTTCGTTCCCGCAGTGCTCGTGATCACCCTTGTGACCCTTGGCGCCTGGCTGCTGGTCGATGGAGCTACAGAGCAAGCCTTCAGTGCTGCGCTTTCCGTCCTAATCATTGCCTGTCCCTGTGCGCTGGGCCTCGCTACTCCAACGGCTCTGCTCGTCGCCTCGGGTCAAGGCGCTCGTCTCGGGATCTTCTTCAAGGGCTACCAAGCACTGGAGGCCTCTCGACAGATCGACACCGTCGTTCTCGACAAGACCGGAACGGTGACCGAAGGAAGGATGACTGTCACGGACGTGCAGGGTGTACCCGGGGTCGAGCGCGCCACGCTCCTTCGGTGGGCGGGGGCGGTCGAACAGGCGTCCGAGCACCTCGTGGCCCGAGCCATCGTCGCTGCCGCCGAAGCGGAGTTGGGCATGCTGCCCGCCGTCCACGGATTCATATCAGAGCCGGGCGTCGGCGCTCGGGGAACCGTCGACGGACATCGGATCGCGGTAGGGAAGTTCAACCTCTTCGCCGACTGCGGTGACATCCCCGACAATCTGGCCGCCCAGTTTGTTGTATGGGAATCGATGGGTCGCACGGCCGTGCTCGTCGGGCGGAACGGCGCCATCGTGGGAGCTATCGCCGTTGCCGACACAATCCGACCCTCGGCAGCGTCTGCGGTCCAAGGTCTCAAGGCGCTTGGACTCCACTGCGTCCTTCTGTCGGGAGACAACGAGCCTACCGCCCGGGCCGTGGGCGCCGAGATCGGTGTGACCGACGTGGTGGCCGCCGCCCTCCCGGCGGACAAAGTTGCCGTCATTCGGCGCCTTCAGGACGAAGGCCGGTCGGTGGCCATGGTCGGCGACGGGGTCAACGACGGACCAGCCCTGGTGTGCGCCGACCTTGGTCTGGCCGTCGGATCGGGTACTGACGTGGCGATCAACGCCGCCGACCTGATCATCGTGCGAGACGATCTGGGGGTCGTCGTCACGGGCATCGACCTGGCTCGACGCACCCTGAAAACGATCCGGGGCAATCTGGCGTGGGCATTCGGCTACAACGTGGCGGCAATACCTCTGGCCGCGTGCGGGTTCCTCAATCCGCTCATCGCTGGGGCCGCCATGGCGTTCTCATCGGGGTTTGTCGTGTGGAACAGCTCACGGCTTCGGCATGTTGGGGGGACCGGATCACAGATTGCTATTCCCACTGATGAGGTGGTTACAACTGGAGTCGTCGATCCTTGCCCAACGGATGAACCAGTCAACGGAATCACCGAGAAAGTCCCTGCTCACTCTGCAAAAATGGTTCGCTAGTGAGTACGACCACGACGTGCGGCAACCCGAAGTGCTCCTGTGATCCATGCACCTGCGTCGAATGCGGTTGCGGGGTGGCCAGGCTCGGAGAACTCGAACGACGGGTGATGGACCTCCTCTGGGAGGAGCCTGGCCGCGAGTTGACCGGACGCGACGTGGCCGATGCGCTTCCCGGCTACGCCTACACGACGGTGGCCACTGTGCTCGACCGGCTGGCCCAAAAAGGAATGGTGAACCGCCGGATGGAGGGACGGGCCATCCGCTTCTCCACCACGGGCACCCGAGCCGACCACACTGCGGAAATGATGCACGAGACCCTGGTAGTGACTGGCGACACCGATTCTGCTCTTGTCCGCTTCGCAGAGACTCTGTCGCGTTCGGAAGCGGACGTTCTCCGCCGCGCTCTCGATCAGCCCAAACGCAAGCCACGAAGGACAAAGCGATAGTCGCGTCTGGCAAGGCGGGTGCTGGCCGCCGACCAACCAACCGGCCCATCCTGGATGTGCTGCCGACTGGCTCAAGCCACTCAGGTCGCTCTTAGCACTCGCTCGGTCAGTCGCAGGTTTTTGGCCGGGGGGAGTTTTCGGTGGACTGCGTCGGTAGTCGCCGGTGATCTGGCAAGGTGACCCCTCCCCCGCAGAGGGGTACCCTATGCAGCAACCACTAGCGTTGGCGCGGTGTCCAGGCCCGCGAGGTCCGTTTGGATCAAGCTCGCGCTCGTCGCTGGTGGCGCTCTAACGCTGTCGGCGTGCAGTTCAGCGCCACACGTCGGTGTGATCACTCAAGCAGACATCCCGAGCTACCTCGGTGTGAGCGCCAGCCCCACTGCCCGATCAGCGGGGGTGCTCCTGCCAGTGGCCCGATTTCATGGATGCAAGACTGTGGGAGTTGCGGTCTTCACGGCATCGGTGCCCAATGAGCTTCAAGGGAATCCAACAGTGGCCAAGGCTCCTGGGATCATCAGTGTCGCCGTATCATGTCCACGTGTCGCCGACGCACGGGAGGCTCTCCGTACCTTTGTCCCAACCATAGGTGGCCGGTCAATGCGCGGGCTCGGAGACGACGCTACGTTATTCAACGCCAGCAGGGACGGGAGCGATCGTCTGTTTGATGTAGTTTGGCGGCAAGGCAATCAGATTGGTGCGGTGGATGTTGGTGGTCCACCAAACGATTCGCGCATTACATCGGCACTGGCAGAGTTGTTGGCACGTCGAGCAGCTGCGAGGTCGTAGCGTGTCCGTGGACCTGCGGTCTTCTCCAATCAAACTGGTTATTGGCTTCGGTGTCGCTCTGGCGCTTTCGGCGTGCAGTTCATCGCCTTCTCCCGGTGTGATCACTCAAGCAGACATCCCGAGCTACCTGGGCGTAAGGGCCAACCCAACTGCCGCCGCCTCCGAGGCTCAACACCTCGGGACTCTTGCTAAAGGCTGCAAGGCTGCGGGCAATGCGATCTTTAGTGTGCCGGGAGCACGGGTGATCACAAAGATCAACGTCCTGTCCAAAGCCCCCGAAGTGCTCAATGGTGTGGAATCCTGTGCAGCCCCATCCGAGGCTCTTAACGTCTACGACGGGTTCGTCAAGAACAGTCAAGGCCGAACGTTGCCCCGCATCGGAAACGAGGGGAAGATCACTGACCTAAGCGGGCCGCGAGCGCGTGCGTACGGGATCACTTGGCGGGTGAACAATCAAATAGGGATCTTGGAGATTGAAGGGCCGACAAGCGACAAGCGCATCACATCGGGCCTGGCCGAGTTGCTGGCACGTCGAGCAGCTGCGAGGTCGTAGGTACCGTCAACACTCGGGCCACCGACATCATAAGCCCGAGTAGGTCGCAGCAAGCCGCGGGAGACCGCAGGATTCTTCGGTGAAGGAGTAGACATCGCCGCGGTGTGCTGGAATCTGGAGGTCTCCGAGCAGACCTACCACTGCACGGTCATGCACATCGGGGCGTGGTCTTCATACTCTAGCTCTTGTCCGTGAGAAAACTCGGAAAGCTGTTCCAATAGTTGACCAACTGGTCGCCATTGTTAGAGGTATTCCCCACCAACTCCTGAATAACGTAATCCTTGTCTGAGGTAAAATCGATGACTGGGACGATACCTCCGAGAGCTGAGTTGCTCTCAAGGTGCTCAAGGATTCGTCCCCGGCCAACGCCGTTTGCAACGTCTTCGTTGAAATCACTCTCACAGAGGTCAACGAAACTGGTGAAACTTCCACCACAAGAGGTATTGGGTGTGGCGTGATTGTTCGCTACGAGTTCCTGATAGGCGCTCATCATGGCAGCGTGTGATGGATACAGTTCGTAAGCCAAGAGTTGAACAGGACTTCCGGTTGGTCCATCGCAATCATATTCGGCCACTTCTTGGCTGAAGAAATAGTCTATTCGTGGCATCTTGCTGCAGTTGTTACGAAACTCCCCTGGAATCAACGACAGGAGGGTGGCCGAAGGGGACGGCGTTGGTTGGGTCACAAGGAGAAGCAAGCCAGTAAGGCCAAGAATCAACAATATGGCTAAGCCGACCGATATTCTCCGTACTCGATTCCGATGTCGAGTCCGCCCTAGGGTTGAGAGCATCAGGGCAGTCGTGAGCCGCTTGAAGTCTGCTTGCCAGCGACTGTTTTCAAGTTCTAATGCGTTTCTGCGAGTAATCGGGCGCAGTGATTCTGGTAAATCCACGTCGTGCGGGATCGGTGTCCGCTCGATCAGGACGGGTATAACTTCCACGTTGCGTTCCAAAGCAGTTTCCAGCTCGATCCGAACGAAATCATGTGGATCACTTAATGGTGTGGAATCCACACCACGGTCTGAGATCCAGTCAGGCCCAATCAACGCCAACAACACTGAACATGACTTGATCGCTTCGTCGATCTTCTGTTGAAAGTCGGCCCCAGGCGAGATTGCATCTACGTCCATGAGCACACGACCACTGCCAAAGCGCTGCTCAAGTTGATCGTGAAGCGCTCTCGCATGACCAGTCGTCTGTCCTCGGCGATAACTGATGAAGATCCCCCAGCGACTCTTGGTGCCCCGTGCATCCTTCCTCCCAAGCATCGCTTCTCCCCTTCCCCCTTCCTATGCCACTACTAGCTCTCGATTGCGTGATAGCCGGAAGAATCCCAGTACCTCGCGACGCTGGTCCGCACCGTTCATCGTCCCCGCCTTTCCCGCCATGGGCCAGCGTGACCCTCAGAGGTCCTTCACCCGTTCCCGCCTGGCATATTTCAGCACGGATTCGCCAGAAATGCTCGGAAAGGTCCAGCAGCTACTACGACACTCAGGACACGTTTCCTGGAGAGTGCATTTGCTGTCCCGACTGGCCCAACTGGTCATCACAGTGGGGACACACAGTCAGTCAGGACAGTTAAATAGTCTCCCCCAGCGGTCAGTCCCAACTGGCGCTCACCTGGGCTTTTCAAGAGGCCTTTTCTTGCGCTTGGCCCGACTGTGTCGTCTCAGTTGGGACAAGACTCCACCAGGTTGTCGAACTGCTCGCACAACCAGCGCACCGGTACATCAATACCCCTGTCGGCCAGGAGTCGGGCGATCAGCACCCTGTCCACGTCGCTCACGCTGAGGATGCCGTCGAAGTCCGGTGGGCCAACACGACCGCCGGACGTTTCGGGGATGACGACCTCGGGCAAGGTGCCGCTGTCGCGCAGCTGCACCGCCAGTTCCAATGCTCTACGGAATCCGATCCAGTGCCACTCCTGCAGGAAGTCGTACAGGTCTCCACGTCGTCCGCACGATCAACATCCCCACCACTCGACGCCTTCCCACACCCACACACAAAATGACGGTCGGGTGTCGTGATGGAACGGGCACTTCCCGATGAGCCGACCGTCACCGCTGGGTTCTAGGGAGATGCCGTAGGACATCACCATGCTGGCAAGGCTTGTGCTCTTCTTCACCGCCGCCGGGTCGAGCTCGAGGGCCGACCGTGCCAACTCTCCGAAGTCGATCACGCTGCGTCCCCGGTGTCGTCGCCGTCCGGTTGTGGCAGTCTCGCCGCCAGTACGCGCTTGCCCATGTCGGTCATGTAGGTCAGGGATCCACGCCGCCACAGGACGGGTCGGCGACGCGAGACGGTCCACAGAGTGACGAGACCTCGCTCACGCAGGGTCCACATCGCTCGCCGGATCGCCTCACGCATGGCCGGGGTAAGTGTTGGGGTTCCTACCAGATTGGTAGCTGGGTCAACACTTACGCCTTCGGCGATAAGTGTTGGTGTTGCTGCCAAGGTTGCAGCAGGGCCAACACTTACGAGCCGCGCAGCCACATCCTCGACGGTGACGGTCGCCTGTCCGGTCTTCGGGTCGATGGGAGCGGCCCGACACGCATCGAGCACCGCCTGCTGCACACGTCCTGGTCCTCGACTCATGCGGCACCGTCGAAGCTCAGCGGTCCGACCCACGTTTCCGGCGAGACGTTGATGACATCACCGGCGAGCAGCGCTACCGTTTCGGCAGGAAGTAAGTCCCGCCAGGGCGGGCCACCAGCAGCGGGCGAAGGGCGAAAGCCCGTGCCTGCTGCGCCCACGAACGGATTGCGCCCCGTTTCTCTCAAAGCCCACGGCGGAACACGGCCCAACAGCATGTAGGACTCGGTCAGGGATTCACCGGACACAGCTTCCAACGCATCAGCGGCGGCGCGCACGTCGGTGTCATGCTCAGGATTCCGACTGCGCGCCGACGACCTCTCTAGCCGTTGCGCTGCCTGCTCGACCCGTTCCCTATTCATGACGCAGCCGTACTCCCAAGTTCAAGGAGGTCCGGCGGGGGTCTGGGGCGGCCCTTCTTCTTCTCGTCTTCGTGGACTCCTGGCTGCGTCCGACCGTCATTCAACCGTCGAGCTTCGGCGCCGTCAACACCTCCCGCACAACATGGTCCGCGAGCAGGAGTGACGTAGTCACATAGGGCCGTTGTTGTTACGCACCGTCAATGTTGTTACGCGACAGCGCCCCCGGTCCAAGAGTGCAGCGTGCGTAATGACACCGCCCATCGTCCCGATGTCGCGACGAACCGAGACGGAAAAATCCCCGTTAGAAAACATTGACCCCTGATTTCAGGGTCGAGAACGCGAGACGGTGCGGTACGTTTGTTTCTGGCGCCCCAGAGAAAGTACACACAGCATGAAAGATCAACACCGACCTGCCATCACCGGGACCAAGCAGCTCGAGTCACTCATGTACCTGACCTCCGCGCAGGCAGCTGAACTGCTCCAGGTCCATCCCGAAACCATTCGTCGAAAGATCCGTGAGGGTGTGTTACCTGGTGTCGAGCACCATGCAGGCGTAACCCGCATCAGGACATCGGTGCTGCTCGGTTCCGATGCAGCGTGAGGAGTTACCTGGCGGCTGGCAAGAGCGCCACGCCCGCCATTCTGTCGGACCCTGCGACCGTAGCGTGCCGTCCGTAGACCTCGCGTGCCATGCGGTCCGAAGACCAGCGACCCGATGCCACGTCCTTCACCGGCACGTTGGCGTCGAGCATGGAGGTCGTCCAGTAGTGGCGCAAGCTCTGGAACGTCACGCCACGAACGTGAGCCAGGCCACGCACCGAGGTGAACCCGTCGGTGATCCGGTCGGGGTTGACTGGGTTGGCACCGGCACCTATGACGTACATGTCCGACCCACGGGGATGCAGGACTCCCGTCAAGAACACAACGTCTGCAGGCGACAGGCGCACTGTGTACTGAGCGCTCGTCTTGGTGTCTTCGATAGTCACCACACCTCGGACCACCACCGCCTGACGCTCGATGTGTACTGTCCCGGCCTCCAGGTCGATGTCACCCCACCGAAGTCCGGTAATCTCACCACGACGAGCGCCGGTGGTGGCTGCCAGGCAAATGGCTGCCTCCATGTCGTGCCCGAATGTCTGAGCGGCGTTGAGGAGCTTGGGGAGGTCGGCGGCGGTCACGGCCTTGGCGGTCGACTGGGGCTGCGGGGGAGCCATGGCGCGTCCAGCGGTCTCACCGACGGCGTAGCCTCGACGGTTGGCGAAGGAAAGGGCCGACCGGAGGTCAGCGGCATGGCGATGCACGGAGGAGTCAGACAGTCCGTCGGCGCTCCAGGCGTCGTAGGCATTCTCCATGTCCACGGAGGAAAGGTCAGCCAGCCGGATGTGCCCGAGGGTGGGGATGAGCCGATGGTCAATGCGGGAGCGGGTGTCAGCTTTCTGCCGACGGCTCCAGTCAGCGCCACGGGCGCTGCGACCACGGTCGCACCACGCGTTCAGCAGGTCGCCCACGGTTCTGTCCGACATCGGCTGCTCAGCCACGGACGGCGGCGGTTCGGCCACAAGAGCGGCGTGCGTTTCAGCCTTCCACCGTTCCGCCTGCTTGGCTGTCAGGTGCTGTCCGCGGGGGGACCGACGCCACACCTGCTTGCCGTTGATCCTGACACCCAGATTCCACTGCCCCGAGTCGGGTGCGGTCTCTCGCAGCGACCCTGCCCCATACGTCCCGACCCTGTCTCCGACCTTGCGTCCACGCATCACACACCGTCTTTCAATCTGTACCCTCTACCTCGGAGTCTACCAGAGATTGAAAGACGATTGAAAGACGGAGGTGGTAGTCAGTAGGACGAAGTAGCTATGACCTGCGAGGAGAGGTGCGAGAGCGGCCGAATCGGACTCACTGCTAATGAGTTGACCTGGGAAACTGGGTCCGAGGGTTCAAATCCCTCCCTCTCCGCTCTTTTATGTGACCGGTAGATTGTCCTGGTGGCCGAGCGATACTGGTTGGAGACCCTGGGGTGTCCGAAGAACCAGGTCGACTCCGACAAGCTGGCCGGGATGCTGCGGCGCGACGGCTACGAGCCCGCCGCGTCGCCCCGAGAGGCCGAGCTGGTGGTGGTGAACACGTGCGCCTTCATCGAGGCGGCCCGCCAGGAATCGGTCGACACCATTCTCGAGCTCGCCGCCGGTCGCCACGAGGGGGCGCGCCTGGTGGTGACGGGATGCCTGGCCGAGCGCCACGGCGACGAGCTGGCCGCCGCCATCCCCGAGGTCGACCTGGTGGCGGGCTTCGGTGTGCCGGTGACCCTGGGCAGGAGGTCCGCAGGCACCTTCACCGACGAGGGCGCGACGGGCGAGGCCCTCCCCTCCTTCGACCTCCTGAACCTCCCCCGTCCCGCCGCCGACGCTCCGTGGGCCTATGTGAAGGTGGCCGAAGGCTGTGACCGGCGCTGTGGCTTCTGCGCCATCCCCTCGTTCCGGGGCCTGCAGCGGTCGCGCCCCGAAGAGGTCGTGCTGGCGGAGGTGGAGCAGCTCGGCGACGGCGTCCACGAGGTGGTCCTCGTCGCACAGGACCTGGCGTCGTGGGGGCTCGATCGCAGCGCGCCGCAGCACGCGGCGCGTCCGGCCGGGTCGCCCCGCCCCATCGTGGGCCTCGTGCGCGGGCTGGCGCGCCGGGTGGAGCGGGTCCGGCTCCTGTACCTGTACCCCTCGGCCCTCGACGACGCGCTCGTCGACGCCGTGGTGTCGACGGGCGTGCCGTACTTCGACCTGTCGCTGCAGCACGTGAGCCGTCCTCTGGTGAAGCGCATGCGCCGGTGGGGTGACGGGGAGCGGTTCCTGGAGCGGATCGACACCATCCGCGACGCGGCCCCCGATGCCGCCCTGCGGTCGTCGTTCATCCTCGGCTATCCCGGGGAGACCGAGGACGACCACGACCTCCTGCTGTCGTTCCTGGCCGAGGCCCGGCTGGACTGGGCGGGCTTCTTCACCTTCTCGGAGGAGCCCGGGACCTACGCCGAGGGCCTCCCCGGCGCGGTGCCCGCCGAGCTGGCGCTGGAGCGGCTGCGCGAGTGCGCCGAGCTCCAAGACGCCATCACCGCCGAGCGCCGTGCGTCGCTGGTGGGTGAGAAGATCGAGGTCCTCGTGGACGAGCCCGGGGTGGCCCGGTCCCATCGCGAGGCCCCCGACATCGACGGCGTCGTCCACGTCGACCGGCGCCTGGGCGTGGGGGAATTCCACCCCGTGGTGGTGCGCGGCGCGGCCGGCCCCGACCTGTGGGCGGAGCCATGAGCGAGCCCCTGCGCGAGCGCATGCACGTCTCCACCTTCGGGCCCTCGGCCCTCAAGACGCCCGCCAACGCCATCACCATGGCCCGCCTGCTGGCCACGCCCCTGCTGGTGGCGATGATCGTCGTGCACGGCCCGGGATGGGCGCCCTTCGGGGTCGCCTTCGTGATCGGCCTCACCGACGGGGTCGACGGGTGGCTGGCGCGCCGCCAGGGCACGACCCGCTCCGGCGCCTTCCTCGACCCCCTGGCCGACAAGGCCGCCGTGGTGGGCGCGTTGTGCGCGGTGGCGGCCCGGGGCGAGGTGTCGTGGGCCCCCGTCGCCGTCATCGCGGCGCGCGAGGTGTGGATGAGCCTGTACCGCATCGCCGTGGGGCGGCGCGGCATCTCGATCCCGGCCCGGGCCACCGCCAAGTTGAAGACGCTCGTCCAGGGCATCGCCGTCCTGTTGTGCCTGGCGCCCTCGGTGGCGCCCCACCGCGGCGTCCTGTCGGCGGCGGTGTGGGTGGCGGTCGCCTTCACGGTGGTGACCGGCGTGCAGTACTTCCTCGACGGCCGGCGCGCCTCGCAGGCGGCCCCGCGCCCATGAGGATCGAGGTCCTGGCGGTCGGCACCGAGCTGCTGCTGGGACAGATCGTCGACACCAACTCGGCGTGGATGGGCGAGCAGCTGGCGCTGGCGGGGATCGACTCCCACTTCCACCAGGCCGTGGGGGACAACCAGGCGCGCATCGTCCTCGCCCTGCGCACCGCCCTGGCGCGCAGCGACGGCGTGGTGGTGTGCGGGGGGCTCGGGCCCACCCACGACGACATCACCCGCGACGCCATCGCCGAGGTCATGAACGTGCCCCTGGTGCGGGACCCCGGCATCGTGGAGCGCATCGCGGCGCTGTTCAACTCGCGCGGCCGGGACATGCCCGAGAGCAACGGCCGCCAAGCCGACGTGCCCGTGGGCGCCACCCCCATCGCCCAGCAGATGGGAACCGCGCCCGGGCTCATCTGCCCGGTCGGCCACAAGGTGGTCTACGCGCTGCCCGGCGTGCCCTACGAGCTGGTCGAGATGTTCAACCGGGCCGTGCTCCCCGATCTGCGCGCCCGCGCCGAGGCGGTGGGCGAGTCGGCGGTCATCACGAGCCGGGTGGTGCGGACCTGGGGGATGAGCGAGTCCGGTCTCGCCGAGCTGCTGGCGCCGCGCATCGCGGCCCTCGACGCCACGCCGGGAAGCCCCACCATCGCCTTCCTGGCCAGCGGGATCGAGGGGATCAAGGTGCGCATCACGGCCAAGGCGGCCGACGCCGGCGAGGCCCGGGCCCTGCTCGACGCCGAGGAGGCCGAGGTGCGCGCCCTGGTGGGCGAGGCCGTGTTCGGTGTGGACGACACCACCATGGAGTCGGCGGTCGGCGCCCAACTGGCGCGACACGCCCTCACGTTGGGTCTCGCCGAATCGCTCACGGGCGGTCTCGTGGCGTCGCGGCTGGTGGGGGTGCCCGGCGCCAGCGACTGGTTCCGGGGATCGGTCGTCAGCTACGCGTCCGAGGTCAAGTACCGCGTGCTGGGCGTGCCCGAGGGGCCGGTGGTCACCGAGGCCGCGGCGCGGGCCATGGCCTCGGGCGCGCGCCGGGTCCTCGGCGCCGACATCGGCCTCGCCCTCACCGGTGTGGCGGGTCCCGACGAGCAGGAGGGTGTGGCGCCGGGAACCGTCGTCGTGGGCCTGGCCCTCCCCGGGGACGCCGTCGAGTCCCTCGTGTTCCACCTGCCCGGTGACCGTGAACGGGTGCGCCAGTACGCGGCGATCTCCGCCCTCGACCTGCTGCGCCGCCGGCTGACGGCCGAGGTCGCTCAGGAGCCGAGCAGGGCCCGGTAGAGGTCGGAGCCGGCGCGGTCGAAGGCCACCAGGCGGACCAGCTCCACGGCCGTGTCGGTCGAGCGGACGGTGGTGACCGCCACCTGCGCGGCGAGGTCGGGCGGGTACCCGTAGACGCCGGTGGAGATGGCCGGGAACGCCACGGAGCGGGCCCCGAGCTCGGCGGCCACCTCGAGCGAGCGCCGGTAGCACGAGGCCAGGACCTCGGGCTCACGGCGCGTGCCCCCGCCCCACACCGGGCCCACGGTGTGGATGATCCACCGCGCCCGCAGGGCGAAGCCCGGCGTGGCCCGGGCGTCGCCAGGCTCGCACCCTCCGAGCGCGGCGCACGCCACGTGCAGCTCGGCGGCCCCCGCGGCCCGGTGGATGGCGCCGTCCACGCCGCCACCTCCGGCGAGCTGACGGTTCGCCGCGTTCACGACGGCGTCGGTGTCCTGCGCGGTGATGTCGCCGTGGACGACCTCGATGCGGGGCGTGCCCATGCCCGAGATCCTCCCTCATCGGCCACACTTGGTGGGGTGCGCCTCTTCGTCGCGGTGTGGCCTCCCGAGGCTGTGGTCGAGATGCTGCGGGGCGTCGACCGCCCCGATCTCCCCCAGCTGCGCTGGACGACCGAGCAGCAGTGGCACGTCACACTGCGCTTCCTGGGCGAGGTCGACGCCCCCGACCCCGTGGCCAATGCGTTGCGCGCCGTTCCCGACGTCCTGCAGGCGCGGCACGCGCGGCACGTGCCGAGCGACAACGACAACGACAACGACAACGACAACGACAACGACAACGACGGTGACGGCGGGGTGCGGGCCGGGCTCGGTCCCGCCACGGCGTGGTTCCCCGGACGCCAGGTCCTCCAAGTCCCGGTGACGGGCCTGGACGCGCTGGCACAGGCGGTGGCGGACGCGTCCGCACCATGGGCCGCGCACGCGGACGACCGGCGCTTCTCCGGGCACATCACCGTGGCCCGGACACGCGGCCGGGCCCGGGGCCCGGTCAGCCTGGCGGGCACGTCGCTGGCGGCCACGTGGCCGGTGGGGAGCTTCGAGCTGGTGGCGTCGGTCCTCGGACGCGGCGGGGCGCGCTACGAGACGCTCGACTCCGTGTCCCTCGTCGGCGCGGGCTCGACCGACGGGTGAACCGACGCGTCGGTTCGGCGCCCGGCGTCGATCCGGCCAGGCAATTCAGGGGGGGATCAGTGCGCCGCGACCGCGAAGCTCCACACCACCATGTGCGTGCGGTCGCCCCGGAACAGGTCGCGGGCGAATTCGACGGGCCCACCCGCAGCGTCGAAGGCGACGCGTTCGACGAGCAGGAGCGGTGCCCCCCGGGGGACCTCGAGGAGCTGGGCGGCGCGCCGTTCGGCGCACACCGGCTGCAGGTTCTCCACCGCCCGGCACGGTCGGGCCTCGAAGCGGGTGGCCAGGGCCTCGTAGAGCGAGCCGTCGAGGGGCCCGTCGAGCAGGCCGGCGAAGCGTTCGCCGGGGAAGCTCGACTCCTCCACCACGAAAGGCCGGTTGTTGGCCAGGCGCAGGCGGGCCACCTCGAACACCGGCGCCCCGGTCTCGAGCTCGAGGGCGGCGGCAACTTCGGGCCGGGCCTCTTTCTCCTCGGCGTGCAGGAGCACCGTGCTGGCCACGAGGCCGTTGCGACGCGCCTGGTCCGAGAAGCCCGCGAAGTCGCTGAGATCGCGCTCGACAGTCGGCTCGGCCACAAACGTGCCCCCCTTGCGCCCCGCCACGCGCCGGATGAGGCCGCGCCTTTGGAGGTTGGCGAGAGCCTGGCGCAACGTCAACCGGTTGACCCCGAACCACGTGGCCAGCTCGCGTTCGGGGGGGAGGCGGTCGCCGCGGTCGAGCTCGCCACGGTCCACCGCGCCCTCGATGGCGCTGGCGATCTGGGCGTGCAGGGGGTTCCCTGCCGCCGCGTCGACCGCCGCCCACTCAGGGGCACGTTCCGCGCTGACCCTGGTCGACGACATGGAGCCCCCCTTCTTCCAGCCGCGGCGAGCGTACCGCTCCCGGCGCCGGCGCTCCTCTCCCGCTCGCCGCGGCTGCACCCGTGATGCCCGAGCGCGCCCGGGCCGTGGTGATCGGCGGTGGGGTCGGGGGGTTTGCTCGATCCTGTACCGGCTGGCGCGCCTGGGCGGGACGACTGCCTGCTCGTCGAGCGGGCCGAGCTCACGAGCGGGTCCAGGTTCCACTCCGCGGGTCTGGTCGGGCAGTTGCGCGGCTCGCTCAGCCTGACCCGGATGATGATGCACTTCGTCGAGCCGTACCGGTCACTGGGCGCCGAGGTCGACCTCGACACGGGGTGGCGCGACGCGGCTCCACCCGGACGGGCCGGCCAGGGCGACGATCTCCGGTGGCGGCACGTCGGCCCGGACGTCCCAGCTCAGGATGCCCGTCGTCCCGGGGTGCGGCGCCCCGCGCGACGTCCCACACCGAACAGGTGTTCGCAACTACACTGCTGACATTCGGCGGTCATCGCCGGGTGGTGTCACACCCCGTTCGTAGGGTCGGCCGGGTCGGAGCGACGTAGCCGGTTCAATCAAGCGAAGAGAGAGGCATCGGACAAATGGAACGCGACAAGGCGCTCGACATGGCGCTGAGCCAGATCGAAAAGCAATTCGGCAAGGGCTCGGTCATGCGGATGGGAGAGAACCTCAACCTGGGGATCGAGTCGATCTCCACCGGGGCGTTGGCGCTCGACCTGGCGCTCGGGATCGGCGGTCTTCCGCGCGGACGCATCGTGGAGATCTACGGCCCCGAGTCGTCGGGCAAGTCGACACTCGCCATGCACGTGGTGGCCGAGGCGCAACGCAACGGCGGGATCTGCGCGTACATCGACGCCGAGCACGCCATGGACCCGGTGTACGCCGGCGCCATCGGTGTGAACGTCGACGACCTGCTCATCTCCCAGCCCGACACCGGTGAGCAAGCTCTCGAGATCGCCGACATGCTCATCCGCTCGGGCGCGCTCGACGTCCTGGTCATCGACTCGGTGGCGGCCCTCACCCCGCGGGCGGAGATCGAGGGGGAGATGGGCGACAGCCACGTCGGGTTGCAGGCCCGTCTGATGTCCCAGGCGTTGCGCAAGCTCACCGGCACGCTGTCGAAGTCCAACACCATCGCCGTCTTCATCAACCAGCTCCGCGAGAAGATCGGTGTGATGTACGGGTGCTTCCAATACAACGCCCGGGTGGTGCTGGCCGACGGGACCACGGAGAAGATCGGCAAGATCGTCAATCAGCGGCTCCCGGTGGACGTGCTCTCGTACGATGCCGAGGCGGGGGCGGTCGTCCCCAAGCGCGTGGTCAACTGGTTCGACAACGGCAAGACCGACGAGTTCTTGCAGATCACCGTGGCCAAGCCGACGGGAAACGGCCGGGCGCAGCTGGCGTGTACGTCGAACCACCTCATTCGCACGCCGGCCGGCTGGAGGGAGGCCGGGGACCTGAAGGTCGGTGACCGCGTGCTCCAGGCGCTGCCGCACCACCTGTCGGGTTTCCAGTGGGAGGCGCTGCGCGGGACCTTGATGGGTGACGGCGCCGTCTCGTCCACGCGCAGCGGCCACGCTGCCCGCTTCCGGTTCTCCCACGGGCCGAAGCAGATCGCCTACGCCGACTGGAAGGCGTCGTTGTTCGCCGATCTCGGGGTGTCCCGCCACGTCCGTACCGACGGAGTGATCACGTTCGACTTCCAGCCACTCCCCGAGCTGGCCGACCTCCGGCGGTCCGTGTACGTCGACGGCAAGAAGGAGTTCAGTGACGACTACCTGAAGGTGCTGTCCCCGCTGTCGTTGGCGCTGTGGTACATGGACGACGCCTCGTTCACCGTCCGCTCGCGGGGCAAGCAGACCCGTTCCGGCGCCGTCACCGGCCGGGCCACGATCTGTGTCGAGGCCATGGAGCCCGCCACGCGACAGCGCCTGGTGGCGTATCTCGCCGACACCTGGGGCATCCGGTGCAAGCTCGTCTCCTCAGGCGCCGCCGGCAAGGCGGTTGTCATCTTCCCCACGGCCGAGACGACGAAGCTCCACGCCCTGATCGCGCCGTTCGTCCACCCGAGCATGGAGTACAAGCTGCTCCCGCAGTTCCGGGGACGCTTCGCCGTGGACCCGGTGTTCGTGCCGGTCCGCCACGAGCTCGTGGCCCTGCCGGTGACCGATGTCCGCTCGAAGCCGCCGACGCGGTCAATGCGGCGGTTTGACATCGAGGTCGAGGACAGTCACAACTACCTCGTCGACGGTGTCGTCGTCCACAACTCGCCCGAGGTGACCCCGGGTGGTCGAGCGCTCAAGTTCTACTCCTCGGTCCGTCTGGACATCCGTAGGGTCGAGCAGATCAAGGACGGGGCGGAGGTCGTCGGCAGCCGCACCCGGGTGAAAGTGGTCAAGAACAAGGTCAGCTCACCCTTCAAACAGGCCGAGTTCGACATCATGTACGGCCGGGGCATCAGCCGTGAGGGCTCGCTCCTCGACGTGGGCGTGGAGCTCGGCCTCATCAAAAAGTCCGGGGCCTGGTTCACCTACGAAGGTGAGCAGCTCGGCCAGGGGCGCGAGAACGCCAAGCAGTTCCTGGTGGAGACGCCCGAGCTGATGATCGAGATCAACGAGCGCATCCGCTCCCAGCTGGCGGGCACGGTCCTCCCCGCGGGGACCACGGTCGGCGCCATTGAGGACGACAAAACTCCTGCCGCCGTGCCGGACTGATCCCGCCCTCCTCAGGTGCAGGCACAGACCGGGTTGCCGTCGGGCGACCCGGTCCGTTGTACGTCTTCGCCCCGGTTGCACTCGGTCCCGTCAAGGCGGTGCGGGACCAATCGGGTGGGCGGGCCGGCGTGTCGCGGACCGGTCAGGGTCGTGTCGTCGCCACCGCCGAGGCCGGTGTGGTGGTGACCGCCACCGTGGAGGGCACGATCTCGACCCACGTCTGACCGGGCGCCAGCGCGATGGGAGAACCGTCGGAGGCCGTGAGCGTGGTGGGGTCGTGTATCGAGGACCGCTGCCACGTCCCGGTGACGGCGACGCCGTTGCGAAGCACCGTCAGGGGACCGCTCCCGGTCATCTGCGACTGCACCTCGAGCCCACCCTCGCTGTTCTCGAGCCACGGTCCGTAGGTCACGTGCACGGTCTGGACCACGATGTTGGTCGTCGCGATCTGCCCACCGCCGGCGAGCAGGGCGGGCTCCCCGCTGTAGGACAACAGCCAGTGTCCGCTCGACGCGTTCCACGTCCACAGGACGTTGTTGGTGCCCGAGAACGGGATGTGGACCGACGTGGTCGGCGT
>JARLGQ010000068.1 GCA_031292675.1 Acidimicrobiales bacterium | reverse complement strand
CGGAACGCTCCCCCGCCGCCGCCACCCGGTCACGTCGGCACTCGGGGTCGCCGCCGTGCTACGGGCGGGGCGACGGCTGAGGCCCGACGTCGTGTACGTCTACCGCTACTGGGACATCCCCTATGCGGTGGCACTGCGGACGCTGACGGGGGCGCCGGTGGTGTTCCATCTGTGCCTGCCCCCGCCCACGGCGGTGCCGCGCTGGCTCCGAGCGTGCCTCGGGCGCGTGGACCGGATCGTGTCGGTGTCCCGGGACACCGCGGCGCGCTGGGAGGGGACGGGGCTCAGCCCCGGGCGGACCAGCGTCGTGCTCACCGGGATCGACCTGGCGCGCTATGTGCCGGGCGGTGCCGAGCAGCGAGGGGAGACCCGGCGGGGGCTTGCGGTCGCCGAGGACGCCTTCGTGGTCCTCTACGCGGGCCGGATCGGACGGGAGAAGGGAGTCGACGTCCTGGTGCGGGCTTTCGCACAGGTGGCCGCGGCCCGGCCCGGGGGCCACCTGTGGGTGGTGGGCTCGCCGTCGCTCGGGGCCGATCCCCTCGACTCGGCGCGTTACGAGGCCGAGCTGCGGGAGCTGGCCGCCGGTCTCGCCGTGACGTTCCTGCCGGCCCAGCCCGACGTCCTCGCCCTCATCCAGGCAGCCGACTTGGCCGTGGTCCCGAGCCTCTGGCCCGAGCCCCTGTCACGGTCGGTGATGGAGCCGTTGGCGTGCGGCATCCCGGTGGTGGCCACGCGCGTCGGTGGCAATCCCGAGATCCTGACCGGGTGGCTGGCGGGGTACCTCGTGGAGCCCCACGACGCGGCGGGGCTTGCCGAGCGGATCCTCTCGCTGCACCGGTGGCGTCTCTCGGATCCGGGTCTCGGAGCGCGGTGCCGGCGCGAGGCCGAGGCGCGCCTGTCTCTCGACACCGAGGTCGACGCCGTGGAGGCCGCCATCGACGACGCCACCCGAGCCCGTCACCGGCCGTCGCGGCGCCGACGGAGCACGTCGCCGAGGGACGCAACGTCGTGCGGGTAGATGCCGTGGTACGGGTGGAAGATGCGCCGACCGTGGGGGCGCTTGGACTCGTACAACATGACGGGCAGCCGGACGGGGGTGGGCCAGGCATGGACGAGGCTCTGGGTGCGCGTGGCGCGGGACGTGGCGGGCTCCTCGGGCCACCAGGGCCGGAAGCAGGTGTCGGGGACGAGCGGAGTGCCGAATATCTGCGCGTAGACCGGGATCTTGTACTCGAGGAAACCGAGCTCGGGCTCGTCGATGACCGAGTAGCGGGCCATGAAGGAACGTGGTGCGACGAGACCGATGAATTGACAGCACATCGGGTCGGGGACGGTCCCGTACCGAGAAGCGACATGCGCCAGGAAGGCGTCGTACTCACGGCGGGGCTCGCCGCGCACCCACTGCCACCACGCCTCGACCTCGCGTACCGGGCGGACGCCGGAGATGAGCATGTCACCGACTTCGAGCGGCGGCAGCAGGTCCACGAGGGGCGACACCACGACCAGGTCCCATTGGGCGAGGAAGAACGAGTCCCACTGGAGGCCCTCGCCTCGGTCGGCGAACCATCGGCCCAGCATGATGTCGCCGTTGCGCCACTTCCACCGTTCGTCGTCGTCGCCGGGGAAGCTCCAGTAGTCGTCGAGGAGCGATCCGAGCGCGGCGCCGAATCTCGACGCGTCGCTGCGGGGGCCGCCGTACAGGCCGTAGATCGGGGTTCCCGGGTTCCGGCGGCGCAACAGTCGCAGGCGGTTCTGGCACAACGCGACATCGCGATAGAACCAGAACAGGATGCCGAGCTGCACCGGGCGAGCATATCGGTGGCATCGCCGGCGGCGGTCCGGTGACGCGGGCCGTGCACCACGGGCGCGCCGCGCGCCGTGGCGCCGTCACGTGACCGTGCCCGGCGGTCCCGTGACCCCCGAAGTGCGCGTCGAGGCCATCGTCTCGGGCCGGCTCGCCGCGTCGACTCGGTTCCGCGTGCTCCAGCACGTGGCGCCTCTGCGCCGACTCGGCATCGAAGTGTCGGCCCGCCCGCCGCGCATCTCCAAGTACGCGTCGGTACCGGCCGGTTGGGCGGGCCACCGGCTGGTGAGGCCGGCCGCAGCCCTCGCGCTGGACGGGGCCAAACTGGGTGCCCGGGTTCCGGGAGCCGCCCGATCGTGGCGCGCCGACGTGACCTGGCTCGAGCGCGAGGTGCTGCCCGGTCACGTCACCCTCGAGCCGTTCCTGCACCGTCCCGTCCTCTTCGACGTCGACGACGCCATCTGGCTGCTGTCGCCCGGGCACGAGCGGGCCACGCGGGCCGTGGCACGACGGGCGGCGTGCGTCGTGGCCGGGAACGACTACCTGGCCGATTGGTTCGGGTCCGTCGCCCCCGCCGTCGAACGGGTCTGGACGGCGGTCGACACGCAGCGTTTCGCGCCGGCTCCGCGCCATGACGGGCCCTTCGTGGTGGGGTGGACGGGTTCGGGCTCGACGCTTCGGTACCTGCGCGCCATCGCTCCGGCCCTGGCGCGCTTTCTGGTCGAGGCCGACGACGCCCGACTGGTCGTCATGGCCGACGCCTTCGTCGAGCTCCCCCACCTCCCACCCGACCGCGTCGACCTCGTGCGGTGGAGCCCCGCCGGCGAAGCGGAGGTGGTACGGGGGTTCGACGTGGGCCTCATGCCACTGGGCGGGGGCGAATGGGCCAAGGGGAAGTGCGCGTTCAAGATGCTGCAGTACATGGCCTGTGGTGTCCCCTCGGTGGTCTCGCCGGTGGGCATGAACGCCGAGGTGCTCGCCATGGCCGACGTGGGCCTGGCGGCTGCCACCGACGACGAGTGGGTGGAGGCGCTCCTCACCCTGTATCGCGATCGCGACCGTGCGCTGTCGTTGGGGCGGGGCGGGCGGGCCCTGGCCGAACGTTCCTTCTCCGTTCCCGTGATCGCCCCCCAACTGGCGGCGGCCATGCGTCGCTACCGGTGAGGCGCGCCGCATGAGCACGGCGCGCCCCGAGCCCGACGACCTCGGCGTGGCGCCGGTGCACGTCCTCGTGGTCGCGTACGGCGACCCGGATGCGCTCGAGGGCTGCCTCGAGGCCCTCGAAGGCCGGTACCCGGTGGTCGTCGTGGACAACTCGTCGTCGGAGACGACGCGCGCCGTGGCGGCACGGGCCGGGGCCAGGTACCTCGACCCCGGGGAGAACCTCGGGTTCGCGGCGGCGGTGAATGTGGGGTTGGGCGCCACGGCGCTGGCCGGTGCCGACGTCCTGCTCCTCAACCCCGATGCGGTCATCGCCGTCGAGGACCTGGAACGGCTGCGGCGCGCCCTGCACGCCAGCCCTTCCATCGCCTGTGTGGCACCGGCCCAGCACCGGCCCGGATCGGACAAAGCGTCTCCGGTGTGTTGGCCCTTCCCCACTCCGTCCCGGGCGTGGGCCGAAGCGGTCGGCCTGGGACGCTTCGCCCACGGGTGGGGATATGTCATCGCCTCGGTGCTTCTGGTGCGCGGGGAGGCCTTCCGCGACGTGGGTGGGCTCGACGAGGGCTTCTTCCTCTACGCCGAGGAGGCCGACTGGGAGCGGCGGGCCACGCGCCGCGGGTGGACGGTCTCGTACTGCCACGACGCGTCGGCTGCACATGTCGGAGCGGCCACGGACCCCGACCCCGATCGTCGCCGGATCCGATTCCACGCCGGGGTCGAGACCTATGTGCGGAAGTGGCACGGGGCGCTCGGTTGGCGCTCCTACCAGCTGGCCACGGTGCTCACCGCGCTGCGGCGCGCCGCGCTG
>JARLGQ010000067.1 GCA_031292675.1 Acidimicrobiales bacterium | reverse complement strand
GGGGGTGGCGCCGGCGGGGCCCGCCACCGAGCCCGGCGCTCGGGGCCCGGGGTGGGCCTCCCCGCAGTGGCTGCCGCCGGAGCTCTCGCACTGGGACGTGACCAACGTGAGCACCCCGGAGCTCGACGTCGTGAACCGGTTCCTGGTGGGGCGGGCCGGCTACAGCCCCGAGGCTCGGGGCCGCCTGGCCTCGGACCTGGCGTCGCGACTGTGGCCGCGGGTGGCCGGGCCGACCGGCCCCATGGACCCCGAGGCGTTTCTCGAAGCCATCGTCCTGGTGAAGTCCGTCCGGGGCTGATCCCACGGAGGCCGTGCCCACACGGGTCGGCTTCCGCGGTTCTGACGAGCCGTCAGATCGGAGCTACGATCGCCCCCCTGGGCGGCGGAGCAGGGAGGACCGGACCGGCATGGGAAAGGTCGACGAGAGCCAGCTCTTCATCGGCGGCAAGTGGGTGGAGGCCTCGGCGGGCACCTACGAGGTCGTCGACCCTGCCACCGAGGAGGTCGTGGGCACGGCTCCCAACGCCACCGCCGCCGACGCCGAGGCTGCTGCTGCCGCCGCGAGAGAAGCATGGCCGGCATGGGCGGCGACGCCTCCCGAAGAGCGCGCCGCGCTCATGGCGCGGGCCGCCGAGGCCATCTCGGCCCGCGCCGGCGAGCTGCTCCCTCTGGTGATCGCCGAGACGGGGGCGACCGCCGCGGTGGGGTCGAGCCTGCAGGTGCCGATCGCCGTCAGCCGCTTCGAGCGCTACTCGCTCGACTTGCGGCCCGTGGCGCGGCGCGCCCCTCCGCCCCAGGTGGCCGAAGCCACGCCGTTGGCCCCGGGCGGGCTCATCAGCGCGTTGGCCCTCCGCCAACCCGTCGGCGTGGTGGCCTGCATCACGTCGTACAACTTCCCGCTCGTCAACATGGCGGGCAAGGTCGCTCCCGCGCTCGCCATGGGCAACACCGTCGTGGTGAAGCCCGCCGCCCAGGACCCGCTGGCCGTCGTGGAGCTGGTGCGCATTCTCGAAGAGGTGGGGTTCCCGCCCGGTGTCGTCAACCTGGTGAACTCGGCCGACGCCGGGCCCGCGGCGGCACTGGTCGACTCGCCGGACGTGGACATGATCAGCTTCACGGGCTCGACCGAGGTCGGCACGCGCATCGCCGCCGCCGGCGCCGCCACCATGAAGCGCCTGCTGCTCGAGCTCGGGGGCAAAGGTGCGTGCATCGTCTTCGACGACGCCCAGCTCGACAAGGCCGTAGGCTGCCTGGGTTCCACGTGGAGCTTCCACTCCGGGCAGATCTGCACCGCACCCACGCGCGCCGTGGTGCAGCGGGGTGTCTTCGACCAGGTCGTCGAGATGCTGCGCGGGTACGCAGGCGCGCTCAAGGTGGGTGATCCCACCGAGCTCGACACGGTGGTGGGCCCGCTCATCTCGGCGGCCCAGCGCGACCGGGTCGAGAAGCACATCGCCACCGCCGTCGACGAGGGAGCGCGCCTCGTAGTGGGGGGAGGGCGCCCCGCCCACATGGAGCGGGGCTTCTACGTGGAGCCGACCCTGTTCGTCGCCGACAACGACATGGCCGTGGCGCGCCAGGAGATCTTCGGCCCGGTCCTCGTGGTCATCCCCTTCGACGACGAAGCCAAGGCCGTGGCCATCGCCAACGACAGTGACTTCGGGCTCTACGACTACGTCTTCTCGGGCGACACGGCCCGGGCGTTCGCGGTCGCACAGCAGCTGCGCGCCGGGCACGTGGGGATCAACACCGCGCAGCGCAACCACGAGGCCCCCTTCGGCGGCTTCAAGATGTCGGGTGTGGGGCGCGACGGCGGCGACTACGGCTTGGAGGCGTACTCGGAGCTGCAGTCGATCGTCTGGACCGGCTGAGACGGTCCGAGGGGCTCGAGAGAACGACGACCGGCCGGAGCGCCGGACAGAGGAGCGGCACAGTGAGCACCTACGACCTGGCCATCATGGGCGGCATCGTCGTCGACGGCACCGGGCTGGCCCGCCGTCGCGGCGACATCGGCGTGAAGGACGGGCGCATCGTCAAGATCGGCTTCGTCCATCCGTCGGAGGCCGAGCAGGTCATCGACGCCGACGGGCTGCACGTGGCGCCGGGGATCGTCGACGCGCACACGCACTACGACCCGCAGCTGACCTTCGAGCCCCACGCCACGTCCTCGTGCTACCACGGCGTGACCACGGTGCTGGCCGGGAACTGCGGCTTCTCCGTGGCTCCCAACCGCCCCGACCAGCGCGACTACCTGGCCCGGATGTTCGCCAAGGTGGAGGGCATGTCGCCGGTGGCGCTGTCCGCGGTGAAGTGGGAATTCGAGTCGTTCCCCGAGTTCCTGGCGTCGAGGCGCGACAAGCTCGGCGTGAACATGGCCTGCTACGTGGGCCACTCGGCGGTGCGCCGCACCGTCATGGGTGAGGCCGGGTCCGAACGCGAGGCCGGCGACGACGAGATCGAGCACATGCGCCGCATCGTCGCCGAGGCCATGGAGGCGGGAGCCGCGGGCTTCTCGTCCTCCCACGGGCCCACGCAGCTCGACGGGGACGACCGTCCCGTCCCCAGCCGCTTCGCCTCGATGGCCGAGCTCGAGACGCTGTGCACCGAGGCCGGCCGTCACAACGGCGGGTCGATCAGCTACCTCCACCGCAGCGCCATCGGCGGGCTCGACCAGGCCGACAAGGACCTCCTCTTCCGGCTGGGCACGATGAGCCGGCTTCCCATCATCCTGCAGGGGCTCGGGGGCCGTTCCAAGGTGGACGTGCCGGGAGCGGAGTGGGAGCAGGTGTCGCAGTGGATCGAGGAGGTCGGCCGCAAGGGCGTGGGCATCTTCTCCCTGCTGCGCAACCATCCCTTCGACCGCGACTTCCGGATCGACGCCGGCACCAATCTCTACGAGGGGGTGCCGTCCTGGCACAAGGCGCTGGGCCCCGGAGTGGCCCGCCAGGACCGTCTGGCCCTGCTGCAGGACCCCGTGGCGCGCCAGGAGATGCGCCACGCCGTGGAGCACCCCAACACCGACGGGTCCAAAGGGTCGACGCTTCCGCCCCCGCGCTGGAGCGTGGTCGAGGTCGACGAGGTCGCCGAGGCGCACAACGAGAAGTTCGTGCGCCGTACCATCGCCGACATCGCCACCGAGCTCGGCAAGGAGCCTGCCGACGCCCTCCTCGACCTGGCGCTCGACGAGGACCTGCGCACCGTCTTCCGCTACGTCAACAAGAGCCGGGCGTGGGAAGAGGCCGTTGCGCTGGGCCAGAGCCATCCCGCCATGATCATCGGCGTGTCAGACGGGGGAGCACACCTCGACCGCGACGACGGGTCGGACTGGTCGACGGCGTTCCTCGCCTTCTGGGTGCGCGACCGAAAGCTGTGGAGCCTCGAGGAGGGTGTGCGCCAGCTCACCCAGGTGCCCGCTGCGCTGCTCGGCTTCGAGGGCAGGGGCATGCTCCTGCCGGGGTACTGGGCCGACGCCTTCGTGTTCGATCCCGACACCATCGAGCTCGAGTCCAAGAAGCAGGTGAACGATTTCCCCGGTGGCGAGGCGCGCTATTCGGCCCGCCCCCGCGGCGTCTACTGGACGATCGTGAACGGCGTGCCGATCGTGCGCAACGGCGAGGTGCTCACCGGGAACCTTCCCGGACAGGTCGTCCGTCCCGGGGTGCCCTGACCCGGCCGCAACCCCGAAGTGCCGCCGGGCAAGAGCCGGCCCAAGGTCTCCGATCACACGCGGGTTCCCGCCGAGGCTGGTTGATCGCGGGCGAGGGTGCTGGGAGGCTCCTGGCCGAACGGCCGGATCCTCCGGCCCGAGCGAGGAACGGCGATGGCATACCGCGTCGTGCAGTGGTCGACCGGAGGTGTCGGAACGCAGGCTCTGCGCGCGCTCGTGGGCAGCAGCGACTTCGAGCTGGTCGGCGTGTACACCCACCGAGAGGCCCGCGTCGGCCGTGACGCCGGCGACATCGCCGCCCTCGGGATCGAGACCGGAATCCGCGCCACGTCGGACGTCGACGCGCTCCTCGCACTGCGGCCGGCATGTGTCGTCTACACCTCGACAGGTGAGACGCGCCCGAGGCAGGCGGTGGGTGAGATCGCGCTGATCCTCGCATCCGGCGCCAACGTGGTCTCGAGCTCGATGATGAACCTGATCTACCCGCCCGCCGCACACCCCAGGACGATCGAGACGCTGGCTGAGGCCTGTGAGCGCGGTGGCACCACGCTCTTCACGAGCGGGATCGACCCCGGCTTCAGCGGCGATGCCCTGCCCCTGGCCGCGCTGCAGATCTGTGCACGCGTCGACGTGATCCGCGTGCAGGAGCTCGCCGACTACGGCACCCACCCCGACGGCAGCTGGGCCACCCCGTACGGGTTCGGGCAACCCGAGGGGGCGGCGGCGCCGATCCTCGAGCCCGGCGTGCCCACGCTGCTCTGGGGAGGGATGGTCACCATGCTGGCCGACATCCTCGGGGTCGAGCTCGAGGGCCGCGAAGAATTCTGTGAGCGCTGGTACGCGCCCGAGACCTTCGACGTGCCCCTGGGCCACATCGAGAAGGGCACGCTGGCGGCCGTGCGCTTCGGCGTGGCGGGGATCGTGGGCGGGGCCCGGCGCCTGATCGCCGAGCACGTCACCCGGACCCGTCCCGACATGGCGCCGCACTGGCCCCGGCCTCCGGTCGGGACGCGTTCGGTGCACCGCGTCGCCATCGAGGGACTGCCGTCGCTCGCCCTCGACCTCCACCTCGGCGGCGAGACACGTGCTGAGGACGGCGCCGAGGCGCGCGGTGGCGAGCGTGACGGGGGCGAGCGTGACGGGGGCGAGCGTGACGAGGGCGGGGGCGCCGGGCTGGTGGCGACGGCGATGCGACTGGTCAACGCCATCCCCGCCGTGGTGGCGGCGCCACCGGGTCTCGTGACCCCGCTGGAGCTCAGGCTCGGC
>JARLGQ010000066.1 GCA_031292675.1 Acidimicrobiales bacterium | reverse complement strand
GCCAGGCCCGAGAGCTTGCACACGACGTTGTGGCCGAGGCCGGCCAGCGCGTCGATGCCGGCTTGCCACAGGACGCGCTCCTCGTCCGAATTCGAGCGGGGCCATCCGGTGTGCTCGACGACGACGGTCAGATCGTCGAAGCCGGCGAGCTGCGCCGCCGCCAATCGGAGCTGATCGGGGTGGGTCATCACCTCGAACAGCAGGTTCCGCTCCTGCAGGGCAATGAGCACTCCGGCGTCGGGGAGCGGCCCCATGTTGGCGCCCATCGGGCGGACCCCCCGAAAGCGTGAAGCAGCCATCTGCCGGTCGATGAGCCCGATGGCCTCGGCCACCGTGTCGGTGGGCGGGAGACCGCCGATGATGGCGTCGGGACGGCCGCCGGCATGAGCGTTCTTGTCGAGCTCGATGGTCTCCTCGACCGAGTGGCGACCGGTGGCGGCGGCGACGTTGACGAACTTCTCGACGTTCCACCGCGCCGACTCGGCCTGATAGGTGTCGACGTCGAAGCGGCGGTACATCCTCGACGCATCACCGGTGCCGCCTTCCGGAGGACGCGACAGATACGGGTACCAATCCGTGCGGGCAGGGTCCCAGAGGTGCACGTGGGCGTCGACGACGCGGGTGGGCTCGACGGTCATCGAGGCTCCGTGTGCAGCGGGTGGCCGATGGCGCCGACCACGTCCCGCAGCGTGGCGTCGAGCCAATCGGGGACGGCGGGACCGCCGTAGGTGATGCTGCCGATCGGTCGGGGGTGGCTGCGAAGGCCGAGACATCCCGCGCCGATCACCAGCTCCGCACCGGCGAGGGCCGTCGCCTCGGGGTGACTGAGGAGGTGGGCGACGAGCTCACCGACCGGTTGGCGGGCGGCCTCCTCCGAAGCCTCGATGCCCGCGGCGAAGGCGGTGATGCGACCTTCGGTCGAACCGGCGGCAGCTCGCGCCAGCTGCACCGAGGCCTGGGCACGACTACGGCCTCCTGTGGTGGTGGCGTCGGTGAGAGTCACCAGTTGGACGGGGCGCGCCGCGCCGGCGGCGTAGTCGGCGGCCGCCCGGGCCCACGCGGCGTCGGTATGGATCTCCTCGACGATCCCGCCGTGCTCAGCGAGGACACGCTCCCAACCATTGGTCGAGGTGGCCGTCGGCCGACGACCGGCGGGCGCCACGACGATGGCGTCGATGGGCCCCGCGGCTTCGACGACGGCGCGCAGCGCGTGGGCGGCATCGCCGAAGCCCCGAGCGACCTCGACGCGGTGACAGGTGACGGACCGGGCCTCGAGCGCGGCCGTGACAGACGCGGCCAACAGTGGGCGGTCGGTGACGACGGCACAGGATCGCACCTGCGTCGATGCGACCTCGGCGGGGGCCGGCTCGTCGAAGATCGGCCCGAACCGGGGGTTGCCGCCGCCGCCGCTCGCCTGGCTGGCCTCGGCCGTGGCGAAGGCGCGGGGGACGACGGCCTCGAGCACCCGGGCCAGGGAGACCACCTCGTCGCTGCGCACCACCTCGAGAAGGCGGGGCTCGTCCACGACCGCCATCTCCGAGCCCCCGGCGAAGAGCACCCGTCCGGTGCACCACCCGAATCCGTCACCGACGAGGTATGCGCCCAGTGGCCCGAGATCCTCGGGGCCCGGCATCGACCGGAGGGACATTCCGCCACCGCGTGAGGCCCCGCCCGCCTGACGAGCGCGCTCGACGGCAGCGGCCACCATTCGGGTGGCCGCGATGGGCGACATGGCGTTGACGGTCACGCCCCGAGGCGCCTGCCGGCCCAGCTGCCACGTCAGGGCGGCGACGGCCCGCTTGGCGCAGCTGTACGCGCCGGCGTCGGCGGGTCGCCACCCCGAGCCGGAGGTGACGCCGAGCACGCGGCCGTGCCCCGCGGCGGCCATGAGCGGCAGCGCGGCGTCGAGCACGTTGAGGTAACCCCCGAGGTGCACGGCGAGCAACGCGAGCCAGTCCTCCTCGGTGCCCTCGGCGAAGCTGCTGTGACGGGTGATGCCGGCGACGTTGACGACGGCGTCGAGTCCGCCGTGCTCGTCGACCAACTCCCGGAACAGGCCGCGGACCGCCTCGCCGTCGGTCACCGACACCGACGAGGTCCGGGCCGAGCCACCTGCCGCCACGATGCGACCGGCCGTGGTCTCCGGCGGCTCGGGGAGCCTCTCGGAGCCGTCGAGGGTCACGAGGGGGTCGAGGGTGACGACGAACCAGCCGCCCCGGCCGAGCTCCTCGGCAACCGCGGCTCCGATCCCGCCCCCGCCGCCGGTCACCACGGCGACCTGCTGACGCGCGCTCACGAGGCCGGAGACCGGACCTCGAGCTCCAGGCCCTCGAACCGGCCGGCCTCGAGCCACTCCTCGAGCAGCTCGCGGTAGCCGAACCAGTCGCCCATGCCGCGCCCGTAGTTGCCGTTGCGGGGGTTCATAGCTTCCGGATGGCCCTCATTGTTGATGCGCGACGGCGTGCAGGCCGACATGACGGAGCTGCCGTCGACGAAGGAGTCGACGATCTTCCGCGTCCACTCCTCCTCGGCCTCGGCGCTCACGTCGAACACCTCCACGCCCCGCTGTTCGAGCAGGCGGACGGCGCCACCGATGAACTCGGCCCCGAGCACGGCCAGCTGCGTGTAGTTGACGGTCACCACCGCTTGCTGCCCCGGCGCCGGCATGACGAACAGGTTCGGAAATCCGCGGCTCATCATGCCGAACAGGCTGGCGGCGCCTTCGGCCCACTTCTCGGCCAGGGTGACACCGCCTCGACCGACGATCTCGTGGCCGACACGACGGAACAGCGGGGTGAGCTCGGCCTCGAAGCCGGTCCCGTAGATGATGCAGTCGACGGTGAACTGCTGTCCGTCGACGACCGGGCCCTGCGCGGTGATCCGCTCGATCCCCCCGGGGCAGTCGATCAGGGTGACGTTGGGGTTGTTGAACGCCTGCAGGTACTCGTCGTGGAAGCACGGCCGCTTGCAGAGGTACCGGTAGTACGGCTTGAGGATCGCAGCTGTGAACGGATCGGCCACCAACTCCTCGACCCGGTGCCGGTGCGCGTCCATGATCCGGTAGTCGAACTCCTCGGCGCTGCGCAGGTATTGGGCCATCGTCATGCTCTCCCCTCGCGGGGGGTGGTGGACGGCGGCGTAGTGGTGCGTCCACCCGTCGTCAACCTGGTCGACCTCGACGGGCCGGCCCAGCATGATCGCCTGGAAGTTGTCCATCCGGGCCCGCTGCCAGCCCGGCTGCAGCCCGCCGGCGAAACCAGGATCGGTGGGCCGGTTGCCCCGCTCGCCGATGGCCGACGGGGTGCGCTGGAACACATAGACGTGCTTCGCCGACTCGGCCAGAGGCGGCAGGCACTGGATGCCGGTCGCCCCGGTGCCGAAGAGGGCGACGACCTTGCCCGCCAGGCCGGTGAGAGGCTCGTGCGGACCGCCGCCGGTGTACCCGTAGTCCCAGCGCGCCGTATGGAACGAGCGCCCGGCGAAGTCCTCCATGCCCGGGATGGCGGGCAGCTTCATGAGGTTGAGGATCCCTACGGCCAGCACGTACCAGCGGCAGCTGACCTCGTCGCCGCGGTCGGTGCGGACCCGCCACCGGGCCGCGTCCTCGTCCCACTCGGCGCGGGTGACCCCCGTGTGGAACAGGGCGTCGGCCACGAGGTCGAAACGATCGGCGATGGCCTCGAGATGGCCCAGGATCTCCTCGCCGAACGCGTAGCGGCGGGTGGGGATGTAGTCGAGCTCCTCGAGCATCGGGAGGTAGATGTACGACTCGATGTCGCACATCACGCCCGGGTAGCGGTTCCAGTACCAGGTGCCCCCGATGCCCCCCGCCTGGTCGACGATGCGGATCCGCTCGATGCCGGCCTTGCGGAGGTGGGCGCCGGCGAGGACCCCGGCGATCCCCCCGCCCACGATCACGACATCGACTTCATCGGCGACGGGGTCGCGCTCGGTGACCGGCGTGAACGGATCGTCCCGGTAGCGGGCGAAGTGTTCGTCGGTGCGCAGGTCGCGGATGTCGGCGCGGCCGGGTATCAGCCGCCTGTCGCGCTCGGCGAGGTACTTGGCCCGGACAGCCTCGGGGTCGTAGGTGGCAGCTCCGCCTCCCGCCGTCGGTCTCCCTCGCACGGATGAATGCGCTGTCGGATCGGATCCAGGCACGTTCCAACGCTACTGTCTGCACCAGCCTGGGTTTGGTGCCGGCTCTCCGGTTTGGGTGACTCAGGCCGGTTGCTTCGTCCATGCCGACATCGGCAGCCCACTCAGGCGTGGACGACGGCCAGGTGTAGGCCAGCCGGCGATAGGGATCGGACACGAGGATCACCGGTTCGGGTAGCTCACGTCGAGCCCGACCTCCCCGTGCGCCAAGTCGTACGTCTAGCCCTTCTTCCAGTCCGAACGGGACGTCTTCACGCCCGCCCTTTGGTGGCGCCAGTAGCGCTTTGTGAAAGCGGGGTCGGTGAGGCCCTGCCAGACTTGCTCGGGCGCGGCGTGGATGCACCCATGTACGTGAAGCTCGTCATCCTGTCGATGCCTGCGTTCATTTCCTCTCCGCCAAGTCGTCGAGTTGCCAGGTTGAATGTGGTGCCAAACCTTGAGGGACACGTTTCATTCCCGGACTGACTCGTATATGAGGTGGGCGAGGTCGCCGACAGCCTCGACCTTGACGAGACGCATTGACTTTTTGTCGCTGGTCTCGCCGAAGAGATGCTCGCCGGCACCGAGTACGACTGGGTAGACCATCAGCCGCACTTCGTCGACGAGATCGTGCTCGATCAAGGGGCGCACGAGCTGGAAGCTGGCGACGACGACGATTTCGCCACTGAGCTCCTGCTTCAGCTTCGAGACCTCGGTGACCACGTCCCCCTTGAGGACCGTGGTGTTGTTCCATTTCGGATTCTCGAGCGTGGAGGACACCACGTACTTGGGCATGCTGTTGAGCCTGTCTGCCAACTCGCCACTCCGAAATGGCCACCGCTCGGCAAGGAACTCGTAGCTCCTCCTGCCCAGCAGCTGGGCTTCTGCACCCAACGCTTCATCGAGCAGGACCTCGGCCGCCCCTTCGCGACCTCGGTCGCCGACACGACCGACCCACCCGCCGCGGCTGAAACCCTCGTCGCCGACGGGATCCTGGACTACTCCGTCGAGCGAAACGTTCTCGCTGATGACGATCTTTCCCATTGCAGTCCTCGTATTCGTTTGTCTGCCGATGCACACTGACGGGTTTTGTCTCAGCTCTTCTTGCCGAAGGGTCACTACTCCGTGTTGGGCTCACCTTGGCCGGTCGTGATCAGTCGCCGGAGGCTGTTGTTGACGTAGAAGCTCCAAGCGCTCGAGCACTTGTCGTAGCACTCGAAGGCCGGGACGAGACCTAGATGGGTGAACCTCACTTCCGTTTGCTCGCCGTGCTGGGCCACCTCGAACCTGACCTCGGTACCCGTCCATTCGTTCGGGTCTTCCGTGAAGTTGAGATAGGCGTCGAGCACTCGCCAGACGACCTTCTTGCCTGGGACGAACTCCGTGATCCGCTGCTTGCTGTAGTGGACGTCCTGGTAGCGATACGTGAACTCTGCGTCGAGTTCGTCGGTCGCCCCTTCGATCTGTCCTGACCACCAGCCCCGCACGTCGTTGATGGCCGCAAAGGCCTCCTCCGGGCTCTGGTCGACCAGGAATGCGCTGGTGAAGTTCTGACTCGCCATGTCTCCGATCCTCCGATCTGGTTGTATCACGCAACTAGAGGCAAGCTAACATGAGTGGTCGCATGATGCAACTGGAAATGTTAGGATGGGTCCATGCTCGGCAATAGCTACGAGGGCCAGGTCTGTTCGGCAGCTCGCTCGCTCGAGGTGGTGGGTGAGCGCTGGAGCCTGCTGATCATCAGGGACGCGCTCTTTGGCGGCGTGACCCGCTTCAGCGACTTCCTGCGGCGGCTCGGCTTAGCCAGGAACATCCTTGCGGCCCGGCTCGACGGTTTCGTCGAAGCCGGGATCATGGAGCGCTTCTCCTTGGAAGGCTCGGCCTACCAGGAGTACCGCTTGACCGAGAAAGGACGAGATCTCGGCCCCGTGATCATTGCCCTGACCGACTGGGGCGATCGCTGGGCGGCGCCCAATGGACGCCCGATCATCTATCGTCACGTTGACTGCGGCGGCGAAGTCGAGCAACAGCTCGTTTGCAGTCATTGCCGCATAGTCATCGAGCAGGACCAGGTCGGTATTGAGCTCGGGCCTGGAATGACCGGTGCTGCGTGATCAATGGGTACCGGTGAAGTCGGCCATCTCCGAA
The DNA here is from genome assembly GCA_031292675.1 of Acidimicrobiales bacterium. Classification (GTDB taxonomy): domain Bacteria; phylum Actinomycetota; class Acidimicrobiia; order Acidimicrobiales; family UBA8190; genus Chersky-840. Next base: position 4,633 of record JARLGQ010000066.1, on the reverse strand, counting down.
AACGACCACACCTTGGGGCCGGTCGTCGTGTCAGCCTCGCCCGGCGGAGGGCAGGCCGGACGGTTTTTCAACGAGGAGTTGGCTGGTGTTTCAACCAACACCTCATGGACGGCGGAGGAGGTGGGATTCGAACCCACGGTGGCCTTGCGACCACAACGGTTTTCGAGACCGTCCGATTCGTCCACTCTCGCACTCCTCCGGGTACCTGTTCGTGTCGCCCGGCTTTCTCCCTCCTGGATCGCTGCCCCAGGTCTGTGTCGACACGTGGAGTTTGTGCCGCGTAACACGAACCGCCAATGCTACATCCGCCACCCCTCGTCAGTAGTTGCGACGCGCGTGCCACAGTCCGGCGTCCCGCCCATGGAGAGTAGACCTGCGGCGTCCCGGTGGTGCGTCGGCGACTACTGATGCTCGAGGATCCCGGCGACACACCCCAGGTCGGCGGCACGCCAGTAGGACCTTCGAGCGACACGAGCTCCGAGACAGCTCACGGTGGCGAGGAGGGCGAATCCGAGCGACAACGGGATCCACCACGACCCGAGGTTCGAGAATGCCAGGTCGTAGCTCACGCCCGGGACCGGCGCGGGCTGTTGCGCCTGAGCGATGCCCCATCCGACACTGGCCAACGCCATCACCACGGTCGCCGCGGCCAGAGCGGTGGCCACCCTGGTCCCACGAAGCACGACGGACATCGTGAGCTTCGATCGACGCGTCACCCACGCCAGGACGAACGGGCCGATCAGCCACCCCGTGCCGATCAGGGTCCCGCCGCCGATCCGGAGGACGGTGCCCTCGAGGGTCGATCGCCCTGCGGCATGAGCCGTGCACGGGTCCGTCGAATGGGCAATGCCCGTCACACACGAAGAGGAGCCAGCAACGCCCGGCTGGCTCATGCCACCGACGACCAACAGAACCAGGCCGCCGACGAGGGCCATGCCGGGCAGCACCGCGATCAGCCATCGTCGACGGGGACCAGCCGACACCTTCTGGCGGATGCCCCGGAGGAGGGTGGTCCACCCCGAGACGGCGACGATCACGCTGATGGCGATGGCCCAGCTCATGACGTTGGCCAGGTCCAGGGCGACTCGTCCCGCAGCGCTGGGGTGTGACACCGGTTGGCCCCCGAGGCCTTGCCCGAGCTCGCCGCCGCTGGTCAGGAAGAGGAGACCCAGGGGGAGCACCACGAACAAGGGCACCGTGGCCACCAGGATGGCGGCTTTGGTCCGGTCCACCCAGAGCTCGGTCGACGGGGCGGCGCCGGTTCCTCGGAGCCGGGCCCGCAGCGCACCGGCCACCAGGTTGGAGGCGATCCGCCACGACGGCCGTCCCTCTGAGGTCAGTCCGTCGACGACGACCCCCATCTCGTCGCCGTAGCGCTCCCGCCACCAGGCGGGATAGCACGCCAGCGCGGCGTCCAGCAGCCGGGGTGTTCTCACGTCCACGCCCCGAGGCGTCGCAGGCCGATGCGAGCGACCTTGGCCGTCGTCTCCAGACGTTGTCTGAGCACGGCCGCGCCCGACGCGGTGATGCGGTAGGGCCTCCGTCGGTCATCGGCCGGCAGTGCCTCGACCAGGCCCTCCTCCTCGAGCCGGGCCAGCACCCCGTAGAGGGTCCCCGGTCCGAACGCGATGCCGGTCATCTGCTCGATGTCCTGAATGATCGCGTAGCCGTGTTTCGGACCGCCGGTGAGACTGGTGAGCACCATCAGGGTCGGGTCTTGGGTCCGGCCGAGCCGTTTGCTGGTCATGCCCGTCCCTCCCCTCCCCGTTCCGATTTCCAATATATCGGAAATCGTAATAACGCGCCCGGGCCGTGGATTCGGGGCGCCGTGCCGGCGTGGGTGCATCGAGGGGCCGGCGTGGGTGCATCGAAGGGCCGGCGTGGGTGCATCGAAGGGCCGGCGTGGGTGCATCGAAGGGAAGGTACGTTCTTGGCCGGTGATGCCTGCAGCTGTGGATGCGCGTGGCCCGCAGGCGGGGAGGTCCGCGGGGACGATCGCCGAGGACACCCACACACGGGCTGCCGCGCTCGACGGCATGAGGGCTGTCGCCGTCCTTGCCGTTCTGGCCTTCCACGCCGGGCTGCCGTGGGCCAAGGGCGGCCTGCTCGGGGTCGACATCTTCTTCGTGCTCTCGGGCTTCTTGATCACCTCACTGTTGGTGCGCGAGCACCAAGAGCGGGGGACGGTCCGTCTCAAGGCCTTCTGGGGACGTCGGGCGCGTCGCTTGTTCCCGGCCCTGTTCCTCCTTCTCCTCGGGATCGCCCTGTTCGCGCACCTGTACGCGGGACAGCTCGACCTGGGCCGGGTCAGAGCGGACGCCCTGTCGACCCTGCTGTTCGTTGCGAACTGGCACTTCATCGCGTCGAGCCAGGGATACTTCGCGCACGCGGCGGCACCGTCGCCGCTCCTGCACATGTGGTCCTTGGGGGTCGAGGAGCAGTACTACCTCGTGTGGCCCCTCGTCGGGCTCCTCGTGCTGGGCCGTTTCGGACGTCGGGCCCTGGCGTGGGTGGCGGGCATCGGCGCGGCGGCATCGGCGTTGGCCATGGGGACCATGTACGCCTCGGGGGTCTCGCTCGACCGTCTCTATTACGGGACCGACACGCGCGCCCAGACCCTGCTGGTGGGGTCGTGTCTGGGCGCCTTGGCCTCGGTGACCACGTCGCGGATCCTTCCCCCGGGTGTCGCCGGGCGACGGTCGGTGAGGAGGGCGGTCGGAGCGGTCGGGTTGGTCGGTGCGGTCTTCGTGCTCTGGTCGTGTGCGACCCTGAACGGACAAGAACCCTTCCTCTACGAGGGTGGGTTCCTCCTCGTGGCCCTGGCCGTCGCCGCCGTCATCGCCGCGGTGGTGACGTTGCCGCGATCGGTCATGAGCCGGGTGTGCGGACTTCGGGGTCTCGTCTACGTGGGGCGCATCTCCTACGGCCTGTACCTGTACCACTGGCCGTTGTTCCTCGCCATCGACCACGCCCACACCGGTTTGGGCGGCACCCCGTTGCTGGCGTTGCGCATGGCCGTCACCTTCGGCGTGTCGGTGGCCTCGTTCGAGCTGTGGGAACGACCGATCCGCGAGCGGCGGCTCCTGCGGGGGTGGAGGGCACCGGCCGGGGCGGTGACCGCCGGGGCGCTGGCCACCGCGGCGGTGCTTTCCACGACGGTGGCGGCCGCCGCGTCGACCTCGGCACCGACGGCGAACGGCCCTGCCGGAACGGCGGCCCGTCCTCCCTTCACCGCAACGCACCCGGTGGTGTCGCTCGCCACCGGTGACTCCCTCGCCTTGACGCTCAACCTGGGGCTGGGCTGGCAGTCCGAGCGGTGGGGCGTCCGTTTCGTGACGGGGAGCGGCTCGGGAGCCGGCGTGCAGCTCGGATGTGACCTCGACCCGAATTCGACGGTGATCGTCGGTGGGGCGGTCAGCCAAGCCGCCCAAGGGTGCGTGGACTGGCCCCAGAAGTGGGCGCGTCTGGTGCAGGTGTACGACCCCGACGTCGTCACGGTCCTCCTCGGTCGCTGGGAGGTCTCCGACCGGCTCTACCGGGGCCACTGGACTCACGTCGGCAACCCCGACTTCGACGCCCACCTGTTCGCCGAGCTCGGCCGAGCGGTGAGGATCCTCTCGGCCCGGGGGGCCGAGGTGGTCCTGTTCACCATGCCGTTCGTCGACCCCTCGACCGAAGCGGCCAACGGCGTGCCCTTCCCCGAGAACTCCCCCGGCCGGGTGGACGCCTACAACTCGTTGCTCCGCAAGGTGGCGGCCGCCCACAAGGGCGTGGCCAGCATCGTCGACGTCAATCGCCTCCTCGACCCCGACGGGCACTACACGCCGACGGTCGCCGGGGTCACGGTGCGCTCGACCGACGGCATCCACATCTCGATCGCGGGTGGGATGTTCCTTCGCCCCCGAGTCCTTCCCACCCTGGCCGATCTAGGCCTGACCCACGACGAATCTCGTTCCAGGGCCCGGCCCAAACCCGGGTGACGCCCGACGACCCACGCCGCCCGCCCCGCCCCGCCAGTCACCTCCTCGCCGCGAAGAACCTCTCCAAATGGCCGCTGCACTCCTGGGCGAGGACCCCACCCGTGACGGGCAGTTCGTGGTTGAGGCGCGGATCGGCGCACAATTGGTAGAGAGATCCGCACGCCCCCGCCTTGGGGTCCGCGGCTCCGAAGACCAGTCTCCCCACCCGCCCCGCCACCAGGGCCCCGGCACACATGGCGCAGGGCTCGAGGGTCACCACCAGGGTGACGGCACCGAGCCTCCACGTGCCGAGGACGGCGGCGGCATCGCGCAGGGCCAGGACCTCGGCGTGCGCGGTGGGATCGAGCCGCAGCTCCCGTTCGTTGTGGCGTCTCGACACCACCTGTCCCTCCACCACGGCGACGGCCCCGACGGGAACGTCGCCGTGCACGACGGCCAGCGCCGCTTCGTCGAGCGCGACCCGCATGGCCGAATCGTCGTCGAGCCGTGGTCCGGGGTCGTTCGGTGCGCCAGCCATGGTCAGACGGTAGGGCAGGCGGCAGGCAGGAGTCCTCCCGCCTCGCCGCCGGCCCTGGCGCGGAGGAGGTGGGATTTGAACCCACGGTGAGTTTCCCCACACACGATTTCCAGTCGTGCCGATTCGGCCGCTCTCG
>JARLGQ010000065.1 GCA_031292675.1 Acidimicrobiales bacterium | reverse complement strand
GCGCAGCGCGGACACGCCGCGCCGAGCCCCGCGCCAGGCGCGGCTGTCGGCGAGCCGGCTCCGTCATCCTTTCCGGGGCACCCACGTCTATCCCAAGCCCAAGGCGCCCCGCCCGGCGCGTAGCCACGAGCCCAGCGGCCCGCGCATGCGTCCCCGCCGGTCGGTCGTCGACCGGGTGATGGCGGCGAGCGAGCCGTCGGCGCCGCGCACGGTGATCCGGCTGCGCGTGCTGGGCGTGGTGGTGGCGGCGTTGTTCTCGCTCATGTTCATCAGGCTGTGGTACCTGCAGGTCCTCGACACCACCTCCTACGCCAAGACCGTCACGGCCAACCAGGTGCGCGACGTCGAGGTCCCCGCCCCGCGCGGGCTCATCACCGACCGCAGCGACGACATCGTCGTGGGCGACCAGGTGACCCAGGACGTCACCTTGTCGAGAGTGTCGGCCCAAGAGCACCCCGCCGTGGTCGGGCAGCTCGCCGCACTCCTCGGGATCTCGCCCGCCCAGATCCAGGCCGACCTCGCCAACGACCAGTACAGCCTGTACAAGCCCGTTCCCATCCTCGAGAACGCGCCGCTCCCCGACGTCCTTTACATCGGCGAGCACGCATCGATGTTCCCCGGTGTCTCCACCGTCGCCGACACCAACCGCACCTACCCGCTGGGCCAGACCGGCGTGCAGATGCTCGGGTACGTGGGCCAGATCACGAGCCAGCAGCTCCAGGCCAACCAGAAGCAGGGATACCAGCTCGGTGACCTCTTCGGGCAGAGCGGGCTCGAGAACCAGTACCAGGGGTACCTGCGGGGTCGCCCCGGCACCGACAAGGTGGAGGTGAACGCACACGGACAGGTGGTGGGCAGCTTGGGCGAGTCCCAGCCCACCTCAGGTGACGACGTGGTGACCAACATCGACTCGGGGCTCGAGCAGACCCTGCAGCAGGCGCTCGACGCCGAGATCGCCTCGCTCAAGGGCAAGTCCACCGAGGGTGCCGCCGTCGCCCTCGACCCCCAGACCGGTGCCGTCCTGGCGCTGGTGTCGTCGCCGACCTACGACCCGACGTGGTGGACCAACGGGATCTCCACCGCGCACTTCCACGCCATCCAGTCCACGGGGGCACTGAACGACAATGTCATCCAGGGCCTCTACACCCCGGGGTCGACGTTCAAGCTCGCCACCGCCACGGCCGCGCTCCAGACCGGTCTCATCTCCCCCGGGTACACCTTCGACGACACCGGTGCCTACACGATCCCCGGCTGCGCCACGGGCGGGTCGGGTTGCGCCACGTACCACGACAACGAGGGTGAGGTCGGAGGCACGATCAACGTGTCCCAGGCCCTCACGGTGTCGAGCGACATCTTCTTCTACAACCTGGGTGTCCAGTTCTGGAACGACTACAAGGCGACCCGCCAGTACGGCGAGACGCCCATCCAGGACGCCGCGGCGCAGCTCGGCTACGGGGACATCACGGGTATCGACCTCCCCGACGAGACCCAATACGCCCGGGTCGACTCGCCGGAGGTGGTCAAACGCGAACACGCCCAGGACCCCAAGGACTACCCGAACAGTGGCTGGTACACGGGGAACAACCTCGAGCTCGCCTTCGGCCAGGGTGGCACCGTCATCACGCCCATCGAGCAGGCCGTGGCCTACGCCACCTTCGCCAACGGGGGCACCCGCTACGTCCCCGAGGTGGCCGCCGGAATCGTGAACGCCCAGGGCAAGGTGGTCCGCGCCGTCGCCCCCAAGGTGGCCGGGCACGTGACGTACTCGGCCGCCGACTACCAGGCCCTGCTCCAGGGGTTCGAAGGCGTGGTGCAGAACTCCAAGGGCACCGCCGCCCCCGCCTTCACCGGCTTCCCCCTCTCCACCTTCCCCCTGGCAGGCAAGACCGGCACGGCCACCACCAACGAGCAGCAGCCCAATTCCTGGTTCGTGGGCTGGGGCCCGCTGCCCGACCCCCGGTACCTCATCGCCGTGGTGGTCCAGGGCGGGGGATACGGGGCCCAGGCCGCCGCACCGGTGGTTCGCCAGGGGTTCGACTACCTCGTGGCCCACCCCGAGGCCCAGGTCCACCTCGCCCCGCCCGCCTCGGCGGTGGCGGTGGCGCCCACCCTTCCTCCGCCTGTGACCACCACCACCTCGACCCCGGGCGGGCATCCGACGACGACCACGACGACTCGCTCGAAGAGCGGCTAGACGGCGGCGGGGGCCCCCGTCGGGGTCCCGCACCGAGCCGGTGGGGACGGCTCTAGACTCATCGGCCACATGACCTCTCTGTGGCCAAGGATCGAGCCTCTCCTGGCCCAGGTCACGAAACCCGCCCGGTACATCGGTGGTGAGCTCGGGGCACGCCGGCCGGACCACCTGCCCGGGCGCGTGACCTGGCTGCTGCTGTACCCCGACACCTACGAGATCGGGTTGCCGAACCAAGGGCTCCAGATCCTGTACGAGATACTGAACGAGCGCGACGACGCCCTGGCGGAGCGTGCCTATGCCCCCTGGACCGACATGGAAGCGGCCATGCGCGCCGCCTCGGTCCCGTTGTTCTCGCTGGAGGGCAGCCTTCCGGCGGGCGAGTTCGACGTCCTGGCCTTCAACCTCTCCGCCGAGCTGACCTACACCAACGTGCTCAACCTGATCGACCTGGCCGGTGTGCCGGTGAGGGGCGCGGACCGGGATGGGTCGCACCCGCTGGTGGTGGCGGGGGGACACTGCGCCTTCAACCCCGAGCCCCTGGCCGACTTCGTCGACGCCTTCGTCCTCGGCGACGGGGAGGAGGCGGTGGGGGAGCTGACCGAGGTCATCGGGTCGTGGCGGGCCTCGGGAGGAGACCGACGCGACCTCCTCCTGGATCTGGCCTCGGTCCCCGGCGTGTACGTCCCCTCGTGGTACCGACCGAGCTACGACAAGGGGCGCCTGGCCGGCGTGACCCCTGTGACAGGTGACGTTCCCGAGCGGATCGAAAAGCGCACGATCGCGGACCTGGGTCAGTGGCCCTATCCCAAGCAGCAGCTGGTGCCGCTGATCGAGGTCGTCCACGACCGCCTCAATGTCGAAGTGTTCCGGGGCTGCACGCGGGGGTGTCGCTTCTGTCAGGCGGGGATGATCACCCGGCCCGTGCGCGAGCGCCCCGCCGCCCAGGTTGATCAGATGGTGCGCGACGGCCTCGACCGCACCGGCTACGACGAAGTGACGCTGACCTCGCTGTCGAGCGCCGACTTCTCGGGGATCGGGGACGTCGTGTCCACGATCATCAACGACCCCGAGTGCTCCGGCCAGGTGTCGGTGAGCCTCCCGAGCCTGAGGGTGGACGCCTTCACCGTCGGCCTGGGGGCGGAGATCCAGAAGGTGCGGCGCACCGGTCTCACCTTCGCTCCCGAGGGCGGGACGTGGCGGATGCGTCAGGTGATCAACAAGCTCATCCGCGAGGAGGACCTCTACGCCGCGGTCGACGCCGCCTTCTCCCAGGGCTGGCGGCGGGTGAAGCTGTACTTCCTCATCGGCCTGCCCACAGAGACCGACCAAGACGTGCTGGGGATCGCACGCCTGGCCGGCGCCTGCGCGGACATCGGACGGCGCTACCACCGCAACGTGACGGTCACCGCCTCGGTGGGCGGGTTCGTGCCCAAGGCGCACACGCCCTTCCAGTGGTTCGGCCAGAACACGATGGAGGAGCTGCGGCGCAAGGTGGGGCTCCTCAAAGACGCCGTGCGCGGCACGCGGGGCCTGACGTTGCGCTGGCACGATCCCGAGGCGACGGCGGTGGAGGGCCTCGTGAGCCGGGGCGACCGCCGCATGGGCGCGGTCATCGAACACGTCTGGCGCAACGGTGGCACCTTCCAGGAGTGGTCCGAGCACTTCGACCTCGGCCTGTGGACGCGCGCGCTCGAGGCGACGGGGCTCGACTTCGCCGACGTCGTGTACCGGCACCGCGACGAGCACGAGGTGCTGGCCTGGGACCACGTCTCGGCCGGGTTGCATCGCGACTTCCTGTGGCAGGACTTCCAAGAAGCCCTGGCCGAGCACGGCCTCGAGGATTGCCGCTGGACGCCTTGTTACGACTGCGGTGCGTGCACCGGGCTGGGAGTCGAGCACATGGTGGCGTCGTCGGTCCCGCCTGCGGGCGGGAGCCAGGGGACGGGGCAGGATCTGGCCGCAGCCGGCTCCGTGCCCGTGCGGTTCCTCGAGACCGCCGGGGCCGGCCCGGGGCCCAGCAGCACAAGAGCGCTCGTCCCGTGAAGCTCCGGGCCCGTTTCACCAAGATCGGCAAGGTGCGGTGGACCAGTCACCGCGACGTGGCACGCATGTGGGAGCGGGCCCTGCGTCGGAGTCGGGTGCCGGTCTCCTACACGGCGGGGTTCACGCCCCGTCCGCAGCTCAGCTTCGGGCTGGCGCTCCCCACGGGATGCGAGTCGGTCGCCGAGTATCTCGACATCGTGTTGGACGAGCCGGTCGAACCGGCCGAGCTGGCGCGGGGAGTCGGGTCGGTGTTGCCCGAAGGAGTCGACGTCGTGGGGGCCGGTGTCGTCGAGCCCGGCACCAATTCGCTCCAGGAAGACGTGTCCTCGTGCACGTGGGAGATCCACGTGCCCGGCGTCGTCCCCGCTCACCTCGACGTGGCGATCGGGCGCGCCCTCGAGGCCGACTCCCTCCCCGTCCGGCGTGAGCGCAAGGGCCGTGACGTGGTCGACGACCTGCGTCCCTCGGTATTGGCGCTGTCGTGTGCCGGTGCCGATGCGGACGGTGCCCTGCTCCTGGCGGAGCTCGGCACCCGGCCGCGCGGTGTCCGTCCGACCGAGCTCGCCCAGGCGCTGGGAGTGGAGCTCGGGTTGTCCCGCAGAACATGTCAATGGATCGAGCGCGACGGCTCCCGCTGGGAGCCTCTCACGGCGGGCCCCGCGGGTGCTGCCGTCGTGTGGGAGCGCGCGTCGTGAGCAGTACGAGAAGGGATCGTCCCCATGTCCGAAACGAGCGCCGGGCAGCCTGCGGCGGAGCCGACCGGCCCGCCGCCTGCGCCCGCATCCACCGACCCCGGGGTGAGCAACACCCTCGAAGGGGTCGACTCCTCCTCAGGGGGTGTCCCCGTCAGCCCCATCGGGCGGGCGGGGGAGGGAGCATCCAGCACCGACAGCGCGTCCGGCGACAGCGCGCCTAGCGACGGCGCGTCCAGCGACGCCGCGTCCAGCGACGCCCCGGGGGGCGACGTCGCGGCCGGGGACGCTCCGTCCACCACCGCGTCGCGTGCAGGCTCTTCGGGGCCACGTCGACGGCGCAAGCGCCCGGCCGGGCCCCGGTCGCCGGGCGCCGGTGCGCCCGGTGCCTCCGGGGACCAGGACGCCGGCCCGGAGTCGGCTGGGCCCGGCGACGAGGG
>JARLGQ010000064.1 GCA_031292675.1 Acidimicrobiales bacterium | reverse complement strand
GCGCCGACACTGCCCATGCCCAGGTTCAGTTGGTTGGCTTGTTGGTCGAACTGGGGGATGCCGGCCGCACCGTGGCGAAGGCGGACGAAGTACTGGTATTGCAACGCCGTGTGCGGGAGCACCGAGCGCGCGAACGCCGGGCCGGCGTACAGAAGGTAGACGGGGGTGGTCCCGGAGGGGAACTCGACCTCGCTGGCTTCGATCCCGACCACCTGCAGAGCGAGGTGCGGACCGTGCGGGTCGGGGAGCCCCGTATTCGGGTTGTTGTAGTCGGCGGCCTCGGACGGTGCTTCGAACGGGACGTGGATCACGGTGCCGACATGCACGCCGTCGTCCTGTTGCAACGTGGATGATGCCAGCACCTGGTCGGGTTTCGACGGATCGGGCAGCTGGCCGGAGAGGAGCGTGAAGGGCGACCTACCCCGGCCCGACACGACAGCCACGCCGAAGTTGTTGGGGTTGATCGGGTGTGCGCAGTCGCACGTCGGATTGCCCGCGTCGGGGAAGATGAGCTCCGTGGCCGAGGCCACCCCGCGCAGATGGGCGACCCCCGGCACCGGTCTGGTGGCGTAGACGATGCTGTCGAACCCGTGGGCTGCCACGAACCGCGGGAACGCGTTTTCCGTCCGCCGGCCCGCGGCCGCGGCAGCCAGCACAAGGCCCCCGACGACGCTGATGAGGAGCGCGATGGCCAGCCAGGACCGCCAGCGGCGGCGTAACCCGGCCTGGAACACCAACCTGACTGCTCCCACGGCACGCTCCTCCTGTCGGCGTCAGCTTGGTCCTCCTATTGGGGGTTACCAAGGTGGCCACCCTGTAGAGGTGATCGTGGTGGTACCACCCACCCAAGGTCCGGCTGGCCCGGATGGCACGTTCGGTGCTCCGAAGGCGACCAGAATGGGCTGGACCAAGTGGGTCGATAGTGGGTAATCTAGTGGGTATGGCGTACGTCGTCGCCCGGCCCCGGGGCCGCTTCGAGATCCGGGAGTCGGTCCACACCCCCAAGGGCCCTCGGGCCCGCTCCCTGGCTGGCTTCACTTCGCTCACCGACGAGGTGCTGGCCACGGCCGGCCGTAGGGCTACCCGGCCCTTCGATGCCGAGGCGGTGCGGGCCAGCGCGGCGCGCGCCGGCGCCCCGACCCCCCGCCACCGGAGCCCCGAGATGCGCCAGTTCGTCGAGTCCTCGCGCCGGATGGCGGCGGCCCTCGAGTCGCCGCCTGCGGCAGCCTCGAGGCGGGACCCCGGGGACGCCCTCATGGACCTGCTCGGCCTTGTCGCCCAGGTCTCGGCCTACCAGGCCCCTCGCCCCAAGGAGCCGCTGCGCTTCCCGCCGCTGGCCCGCCTGTGGGCGGCGCGCGCCGGGGCGTCGCGTTGACGGCCGGGGCCGGAGGGCCGAACGGGGTGGCCCAGTTCGGCAACCTGGTCCCCAAGATCGTCTCGCTCCACGAGATGCTCGATTCCGCCGGGGTGCCGCACCAGTTCGGCGGGGCGCTCGCGCTCGCCTGGTACCGCAACCCGAGGGCGACCACCGACATCGACGTCAACCTGACCTTGCCGCCGGCGGCCGCCGAACCGATCCTCGAACTGCTGGCCGGGCTCGGCGTGACGGTCGCCCCCGGGGATCGGGAGGCCATCGCCCGCGACGGGCAGGCGAGGCTGGACTGGAACGGCTCGTACCTCGATGTGTTCTTCGCCACCCTGGGCCTGCACCTCGAGATGGCCGAGCGCGCCCGCGTGGTCCGTTTCGGGCCCGTCGACATCCCGATCCTCGCACCGGAGGACCTCATTGTCTGCAAGGCCATCTTCGACCGGCCGAAAGACTGGCTCGATATCGAGGAGATGATCCGCTGGGGGACGGCCATCGACGGGCCGCTCGCGCTCGGGTGGGTGGCACGGCTCCTCGGCCCCGACGCCGAGCAGTACACCCGCCTCGCCGGCCTGTTGGGGGCGAAGGGCGGCGGCCCGCCCCCGCACAGCTCTGACCACGTCAATTAGGACGCAACGGCCCCGCCTCGTAGCATCCGGTCCATGGCAGATCTCATCCGAATGGGCGACGACGGCACCCTCCAAGTCCCCGACGAGCCCATCATCCCCTTCATTGAGGGCGACGGCACCGGCGTCGACATCTGGCCCGCCGCCAAGCTGGTCCTCGATGCGGCCGCCGCCAAGCACGGGCGTACCATCGCCTGGAAGGAGGTCCTGGCCGGCCAGAAGGCGTTCGACGAGACCGGGAGCTGGCTGCCCGACGAGACCGTCGACACCTTCCGCAGCCACCTGATCGGGATCAAGGGCCCCCTCACGACGCCGATCGGCGGCGGCATCCGCTCGCTCAACGTGGCCCTGCGCCAGATCCTCGACCTCTACGTGTGCCTGCGCCCGGTGCGCTGGTTCGCCGGCGTCCCCTCGCCCGTGCTGCACCCCGAGCTGGTCGACATGGTGATCTTCCGGGAGAACACCGAGGACGTCTACGCCGGCTACGAGGTGAAGGAGGGCACGCCCGAGGCCCTCAAGCTCATCGCCTACCTGCGCGACGAGATGGGCTGGCCCATCCGGGACGGCTCGGGCATCGGGATCAAGCCGATCTCGGAAATGGGGTCCAAGCGCCTCATCCGCGGCGCCATCAACTACGCACTCGAACGCAAGCGCCGGTCGGTCACGCTCGTCCACAAGGGCAACATCATGAAGTTCACCGAGGGCGCTTTCCTCGACTGGGGCTACGAGCTCGTGCGCGAGGAGTTCTCCGACGTCGCTGTCGGCTGGGAGGACTGCGGCGGCGACCCCGGCGACAAGCTGCTGGTCAAGGACACCATCGCCGACATCACGCTGCAGCAGGTGCTGACCCGGCCGTCGGACTTCGACGTCATTGCCACGACGAACCTCAACGGTGACTACCTCTCCGATGCCCTGGCCGCCCAGGTCGGTGGCATCGGCATCGCCCCGGGGGCCAACATCAACTACGTCACCGGCCACGGCATCTTCGAGGCCACCCACGGCACCGCGCCCAAGTACGCCGGCCAGGACAAGGTCAACCCCGGCTCGGTCCTGCTCTCGGGTGTGCTCATGTTCGAGCACATCGGCTGGAACGACGCCGCGTCCGACATCGTGCACGCGCTCGAGGCGACGATCGCGGACAAGATCGTTACCTACGACTTCGCCCGGCTGATGAAGGGCGCCACCGAGGTGAAGTGCTCGGAGTTCGCCTCGGCCATCGTCGACCGCCTCTGACCACCACCCGCGGCGGCCCGTCGCGGACCTGCACCCACCACCTGTCGGAAAGGACCACCTGCTCCATGGCTAAGCCCCCCGTCCACGTGACCGTCACCGGCGCCGGTGGCCAAATCGGCTACTCCATCCTGTTCCGCATCGCGTCCGGCCAGCTCCTCGGCGAGGACCAGCCGATCGTGCTGCGACTGCTCGAGATCGAGCCCGCCATGCGCGTGCTCGAGGGCGTGGTCATGGAGATCGACGACTGCGCGTTCCCCCTGGTGCACGACATCGTGGCCACCTCCGACCTGAAGACCGCCTTCGACGGCACGTCGTGGGCCCTCCTCGTCGGGTCGGTGCCGCGCAAGGCCGGCATGGAGCGCGGCGACCTCCTGAGCGTGAACGGCGGCATCTTCAAGCCGCAGGGCCGGGCCATCGCCGAGAACGCCGCCTCCGACGTGCGCGTCCTGGTCGTCGGCAACCCCTGCAACACGAACTGCCTCATCGCGCGCTCGAACGCACCCGAGGTTCCCGACGACCGCTGGTTCGCCATGACCCGCCTGGACGAGAACCGGGCCAAGGCGCAGCTGTCCGCCAAGGCGGGCGTGGCCGTGGCCGACGTCACCAACGTGGCCATCTGGGGCAACCACTCGGCCACCCAGTTCCCCGACTTCGCCAACGCCCGCATCGGCGGGAAGCCGGCCGCCGACGTCATCACCGACGGCGACTGGCTGCGGGGCGATTTCATCACCACCGTGCAGAAGCGGGGGGCCGCCGTCATCGATGCCCGGGGCTCGTCCTCGGCCGCCTCGGCCGCGGCGGCGGCCATCGACACCGTGGTGAGCCTGCGCACCGCCACGGCTGCCGACGACTGCTTCTCGGTGGCGGTGGCCAGCACCGGTCAGTACGGAGCTCCCGAGGGCCTCCAGTTCGGCTTCCCCGTGGTGGCCGACGGGAGGGGCGGCTGGTCCGTGGCCGAGGGGTTCAGCCACGACGACTTCGCGCAAGCGCGCATCAAGGTGACCACCGAGGAGCTGGAGGGCGAGCGCAACGACGTCAAGGAGCTGGGCCTCATCGGGTAACACCTCCGGTACGATGCAGGCTTGATCACTCCCGTTCCTGCTCGATCCGTCCCTGCTCGTCCCATTCCCGTCACCGGCTGTTTTCAGCCGTGAAACGACGCAGAAACACATGCCTGGCACCCTGAGACCCGTGGGAGACCTCTTCGACGGCTACGGCGCGTCCGCCCGCGGGCTCACCGAGGCCGCCTTCGACGAGATGGTCGGGCGGGACGGTTCGGCCCGGGCCCCCTACGCCGCGGTCGCCTCCTCCCTGGCCCAGATGGGCCCCGAGGACGTCTCGTCCCGCGCCTCCCGGCTGGCCCGGGCCTTCATGGACCAGGGCGTGACCTTCGACCTCGACGGCGAGGAGCGACCGTTCCCCCTCGACGTGGTGCCGCGCATCTTCACATCCGGGGAGTGGTCCCGGGTCGCGGACGGGGTCGCCCAGCGCGTGCGCGCCCTCGAGCTCTTCCTGGACGACGTCTACGGCGCGGCCCGCATCGTCAGCGACGGCCTCATCCCCCACGAGGTGGTCACCAGCTCCCCGGGGTTCGTGCGAGCGGCCTACGGGTACACGCCGCCCAATGGCGTCCGCATCCACGTCGCCGGGATCGACGTGATCCGTGACGAGGACGGCGAGTTCCGCGTGCTCGAGGACAACCTGCGCAGCCCGTCGGGCGTCAGCTACGTGCTGGCCAACCGGGCCGCCATGGCGCGGGTGCTCCCCGAGCTGTTCTGGGGCCAGCCGATCCAGATGGTCACCGACTACCCGGCCCACCTGATCAACGCGCTGCGCCGCTCCGCGCCGGCGTCGGTGCAGGAGCCGACGGTCGTGGTGCTGACCCCCGGCGTGCACAATTCGGCCTTCTACGAGCACGCGCTGCTCGCCCGCCTCATGGGCGTCCACCTGGTGGAGGGCCGTGACCTCGTGTGCCACGGCACCGACGTCTTCCTGCGCACGACGGAGGGCGAGGTGCCGGTGCACGTGATCTACCGGCGCATCGACGACGAGTACCTCGACCCGCTGCAGTTCCGGCCCGAGTCGCTGGTGGGCTGCCCGGGCATCGTCAACGCGGCGCGGGCGGGCCGGGTGACGATCGCCAACGGCGTGGGGAACGGCGTGGCCGACGACAAGCTCGTGTACACGTACGTGCCGGCCATGATCCGCTACTACCTGGGGGAGGACCCGATCCTCCACAACGTCGAGACGATGCACCTGGTGGACAACGCGGTCCGCAAGGACGCGCTGGCGCGCCGGGACGAGCTCGTGTTCAAGCGCGTGGACGGCTCCGGGGGCAAGGGCCTGGTCATCGGGCCCGCCGCCACCGGGGCGGAGCTCGACGAGCTGGCGCTCGAGGTCGAGGCCGATCCCCGCCACTGGATCGCCCAGCGGGTCGTCGCCCTCTCGACGTCGCCCACCTGGGTCGACCAGTCCATGGTCCGCCGCCACGTCGACCTGCGCCCCTTCGCGGTGAACGACGGCGAGGACATCTGGGTCCTGCCGGGAGGCCTCACCCGGGTGGCGCTGCAGGAGGGCGGCCTGGTGGTCAACTCCAGCCAGGGCGGGGGCTCCAAGGACACCTGGGTGGTCGGCGGCGGGCTCTCCATGCCGGTGCTCCCGCCGCGCCAGGCCTCGCCGCTCATGGTCGGTCCGCCGATGGACGTGGGGCCGCGGGCGGACAGCGAGAACGGCGTGCAGCAGCAACAGCAGCAACAGCAGTCCGCGGGCGGGCCCTCGCCACATGCGGACGCGCCATGGTGACGCGTGCGCTGTT
>JARLGQ010000063.1 GCA_031292675.1 Acidimicrobiales bacterium | reverse complement strand
GTGCGCCCCAGGGCGATGTCCTGATCGGACCACACGTAGAGGGTGGGAACGGTGATCGGGGCCACGTCGGTGAGTGAATTGGGCTCGGTGGCCCGGTACCAATTGAGCGCCGCGGTCAAGGCGCCCGGCTCGAGCATCCTGTCCACGAAACGGCGCACCTCTTCGGTGTCCGAGGGGAGGCCGCTGGCGTCGAACATCGTCCGGAGCCCCCCGCCCGAGCCGTCCTCACCGAGCAGGGCGCGCTCGGCCACCCCGCCTTCGGCCCGGAAGACCTCGATGTAGCTCGAGCGCTGGCGCTGGTCCGGGTCACCCTCCCCGCCGCCGAAAGCGGCGGCGAAGGCACGGGGATGGGGCACCGACACCGCCGTGAGGGTGCGCACCCTGTCGGGGTGGCGGCCGGCCACGACCCAGGCCACCATGGCGCCCCAGTCGTGGCCGACGAGGTCGAAGCGATCGAGACCCCAGCCGTCGGCGACGGCGAGCACGTCGCTCACGAGCTCGCCGATGCGGTAGTCCTCCACCCTGCCGGGCCGCGCTCCCGGCGAGTAGCCACGCTGGTCGAAGGCGAGCCCCCGGTGTCCCGCCGCTCCCACGGCCTCGAGCTGGTGGTGCCACGAGTACGAGGTCTGGGGGAAGCCGTGCAGGAAGAGCACGGGGCGGCCCGCACGTGGCCCCCTCGCCACCGCCTCGAACGAGAACCCGTTGGCGGAGATCTCCTGGTCGTCCTCCATGCCGGCGGACGCTACCAACGATGCCGTGCGGCCGATGATGCCGTGCCGCCGGTGACGCCGTGCCGCCGGTGACGCCGTGCCGCCGGTGACGCCGTGCCGCCGGTGACGCTGAGCCGCCGGGCGTCAGGGCGTCGGGGCCGAGGCCTTCAGCATCGAGCGCCAGTCGGAGAGCCGAGCGCGGATCCCGTCGGGGCTCAGACGCAAGGCCTCTTCGGCCACGACCCCGACGATGTTCCTCTGCTGGTTGTAGTGATGGGCGGCCGCCTGGAACAGCGGTGCCCGCCATGCCACCAGGTCCGCCGGTGCCCCACCCAGGAACCCGAAGAGCACGAGGGCCAGCTCGATGTCCTTGGCCACGGGCGCCCGGCCGAACAGCGCGGCGCGCCGGCTCGCCACCGCCGCGCACGCCACCAGGGCGTCCTCGGCCGTGATCCCGTCGGTGAGCTCGAGCTTGTCCTCGAACAATGTGTGGGCGAGCAGGAAGGCATAACCCTGGTCGGGCCCGGGAACGCCCAGCTCCCGGCCGCGAGGGGTCTCGGGCCCGTGCAGGTCGGCGACACGACCCGCACGCCAGTCACGCGGCGTGCGCAGGCGGTACGCGGGCCGGACCTGGTCGATCTCGGTGATGGGCACGAAGTTGGGTTGGGTCATCTGAGACTGCGCTGCTCCTCGTTGTCGTGCGGTGCTCGTGCCGTCCTGAAACTCGTGCCGTCCTGAAACTCGTGCCGTCCTGAAACTCGTCCCGGCCTGATGCTCAGCCTGCCGAGTGGTCCCCTTCCCCCCGGTCGGCGTGCAGGAGACCGTAGACGATCGAGTCATAGAGGGCCTGCCAGGACGCCTCGATGATGTTCTCCGAGACACCGATCGTGGTCCAGACGCGTTCGCCGTCGCTGGTGTCGATCAACACCCGGGTGACCGCTCCGGTCCCCTTGCCCGTGTCGAGCACCCGCACCCGGTAGTCGACGAGATGGACCGCATCCAGATTCGGGAAGTGTGCGCCGATGGCCTGGCGCAGCGCCGAGTCCAATGCGTTGACGGGGCCGTTGCCCTCGGCGGTGGCGACCACCCTCGTGTCGCCCACGCGGATCCTGACCGTTGCCTCGGTGGTGTGGCGCCCCGGATCCCCGCTGTTGTCGGTGTGGTCGTTGATGACCCGGAACGACTCGACCTCGAAGTACCCGGGCTCCCACCCCGTCGCCTTGCGCAGCAGGAGCTCGAGTGACCCGTCGGCGACCTCGAAGTGGTACCCGCGGTACTCGAGGGTCTTCAAGGTGTCGAGGACACCGGTCAGCGCGTCGGAGTCGAGTTCCAGGCCGAGCTCCTGGGCCTTGAGCGCCAGCGTCGAGCGGCCCGCCATCTCCGACACCACGAATCGGGTGCCGTTGCCCACGGCGTCGGGCGGTACGTGCTCATAGGCGTCACGGCGACGGGCGATGGCGCTCGTGTGCAGGCCCGCCTTGTGCGCGAAGGCCGCCGATCCCACGTACGGCTGCTGCGGGTTGGGGGCGATGTTCACGAGCTCGGCGATGTGGTGCGAGACCGGTGTGATGCGCTCGAGGCGATCAGGAGGGATGGTTCGCACGTTGAGCTTGAGCGACAGGTTGGGGATCGCCGCCGACAGATCGGCGTTCCCGGTGCGCTCCCCGTACCCGTTGACACAGCCCTGGACGTGGGTGGCCCCGGCCCGGACCCCCGCGATCGAGTTCGCCACCGCGCAACCCGAGTCGTTGTGGAAGTGCACCCCGACCTGGCACTCGAAGTCCGCCACCACGCCGGCCACGATGCGCTCGGCGTCGTGCGGGAGCGTGCCGCCGTTGGTGTCGCACAGGACGATCGCCTCGGCTCCGGCCTCCTCCGCGGCGCGCAGGACCCGGAGCGTGAACTCGCGGTCGTCCCGGTACCCGTCGAAGAAGTGCTCGGCGTCGAAGAACACCCGGAGGTCGTGGTCGCGCAGGAAGCCCACCGAGTCGGCAGCCATCGCCACGGCCTCGTCGAGGGTCGTGCGCAACGCCTCGGTGACGTGCAGCTTCGAGGCCTTGGCCACGATGCACACCGCCTCGGTGTTGGCCTTCACGAGCTGGCGCAGGACCTCGTCGTCCTCGGCCCGCACACCGGCGCGCCGCGTCGACCCGAAGGCGACCAGCGTGGCGGTGGACAGACGGAGCTCGGCCGGGGCCCGGGCGAAGAACTCCTCGTCCTTGTGGTTGGCGCCGGGCCACCCGCCTTCGATGAAGGCGACGCCGAGATGGTCGAGCTGCTCGGCCACGCGCAGCTTGTCGTCCACGGTGAGCGACAGGCCCTCCTGCTGGGACCCGTCGCGCAGCGTGGTGTCGAAGATGTCCACGGCCTCGGGGAGCACGGGGAGGTCGAACCCGTGGCTGGCCGTGCTGTGGCGGTGGGTGGCCGGCCCGTCGCCGTGACCGGCGCCTCGGCTCTGCGAGGCCCCCCGGCCGCGCCCCGAACCGCGGGCCCGGGACGTGCGTGGCTCACTCGACATGCTCGAGCCAGTCCTTGTAGCGGTCCACCTCTCCCCGCACCGTGGCGAAATAGGTGTCCTGGATCTGCTTGGTCACGGGCCCGGGCCGTCCGGTCCCCACTGGACGGTCGTCGACCTCCCTGATGGGGACCACCTCGGCCGCCGTCCCGGTGAGGAAGGCCTCGTCGGCGGTGTAGAGGTCGGTCCGGATGAGCGCCTCGGTGACGAATTCGAAGCCCAGGTCCGTGGCGATCGTCCGCACCGAGTCCTGGGTGATGCCCGCCAGCGCGGCGGACTCCGACGTCGGCGGGGTGACCACGGTCCGGCCCCGGACCACGAAGATGTTCTCGCCCGTGCACTCCGACACCCGGCCGTCGGACGCCAACAGCACGGCTTCGTCGTAGCCGGCCTTGAGGGCCTCGACCTTGGCCAGCGACGAGTTCACGTACATGCCCGTCCCCTTGGCCGCGGTGGGCACGGCGTTGGGGTCGTGGCGCTGCCACGAGGACACCTTGAGCCGGATGCCGTTGGCCACCCCTTCGTCCCCGAGATACGTGCCCCAGGGCCAGGCGGCGATGGCGACGCTGACGGGACACGGCAGAGGGTTGAGGCCCATCTCGCCGTAGCCCAGGTAGACGATCGGCCGGAGGTAGCACCCGTCGTCGAGCCCGTTGACCCGGACCACCTCTTTGCTCGCGGCGACGAGCTCGGCCGGGCTGTAGGGGATGTCGATCATGAAGACCTTGGCCGAGGTGAAGAGCCGGTTGATGTGGTCGGTCAGCCGGAAGACGGCCACGCCCCGGCTCGTGGGGTAGGCCCGGACGCCCTCGAAGACGCCCGATCCGTAGTGGAGTGAGTGGGTGAGCACGTGAATCCGCGCCTTGTCCCAGTCGACGAGCTCGCCGTCGAGCCAGATCTTCTCGGTCGGGGTGATGGGCACGGGATCAGAGCCTTTCTGCAATGGCGTCGCCGACAGCGACGGTGGACGAGACATGGGAGCCCGCAGGTTGCGACGTCTGCTCGGAGAGGTACCCGGTGACGGCCTTGGTGACCCGCTCCGCGGCGTCGACCTCGCCTAGGTGCTCGAGCATGAGCGCGGCGGAACGGACCGCGGCGACGGGGTTGGCCGTGCCGGTGCCGGCGATGTCGTGGGCGGCGCCGTGGACGGGCTCGAACAGCGACGGTCCGGTCCGGGCCGGGTTCAGGTTGGCCGACGCCGCGAACCCGATCCCTCCCGCCACCGCGCCGGCCAAGTCGGTGAGGATGTCACCGAAGAGGTTGTCGGTCACGATGACGTCGTACCGGTCGGGCCGCTCCACCATGTAGATACAGGCCGCGTCGACGTGGTTGTAGTCCCGGGTCACCCCCGGGTACTCCGGAGCCACCTCGTCCACGACCCGCTGCCAGAGGTCTCCGGCAAAGGTCAACACGTTCGTCTTGTGGACGAGGGTGAGGTGATGACGTTCTCTCCGCGCCGCCAGCTCGAACCCGAACCGGACGCACCGCTCCACGCCCATCCGGGTGTTGACCGATCCCTGGGTGGCGACCTCGAACGGGGTGTTCCGACGGAGGAACCCGCCTTCTCCGGCGTAGGTCCCCTCGGTGTTCTCCCGGATGACCACGAAGTCGGCGTCGGCCCCGACCGCGCCGGCCATCCCGACGAAGGGCCGGAGATTCACATAGAGGTCGAGCTCGAACCGCAGCCGGAGCAACAGACCCCGCTCCAAGAGCCCCGACGGGACCTCGGTCGATCCCACCGGCGGGCCCACCGCCCCGAGAAGGATGGCGTCGAAGGTCCGCAGCTCCTCGAGGGTGGCATCGGGGAGCACCTCGCCCGTGCGGAGGTAGTGGGCGGCACCGAGCTCGAAGTCGGTCG
>JARLGQ010000062.1 GCA_031292675.1 Acidimicrobiales bacterium | reverse complement strand
CCGGCAGCTGGGCGTGCCGGTGCTGGGCGCACCCGGCCTGAGCCTGGCACCGGGCCCCGTCGTCCTCGAGGCCGTCCGCACCGGGCGCCTGTCCTCTCGGGGCTGGTTGGCGGAGCTCGTCGGGCACCCCCGCGGCCTCCGGGCGCTGCGCGAGGCGGTGACCGAGCTCCGTCGTTGCCCTGCTCCCACCGTGGCGGCGATGGGCCGGCGCCTCGGCCGGATCGGCGACCTGGCGCGGCTGCTCGACGGCGTGCGCATCCACCTGCACGAGCGCGGCTTCGCCGATACCGTCGACCTGGCCGAGGCCGCCGCCACCGCGGCGTCGCGAACCCCAGGGACCCTCACCCCCCTGGGTGCGGTGCTGTGTTTCGACCTCGGTGCGACGGCGCCTTCGGAGGGGGTGGTCCTCGACCTGGTGAGGGCCCGGACCGGCGCCGGGCCGGTCGTGGCCGGCCCGGCCGCCCCCACGTTGACCGAGGTCCGCATCGGCGCCGACCCCGACGACGAGGTGGCCGCCGCGGTCCGCGCCGTGGTGGCGTCCGTCGACGCGGGCGGGGCGTCGTGGCGGCAGGCGATCTTCCACCCCCCCGGCCCGTCCTACCCTCGGGCCCTGCACCAGGCGTTGGAGTCGGCCGGCGTCGCCGCCAACGGGCCCGAGACGCGGCGCCTGGACCGGTCGGTGGCGGGTTCCACGTTGCTCGGCCTTTTCGAGCTGGCCGCCTCGGACTGGGGTCGCCACGAGGTGATGGCGTGGCTGTCGACCGGACCCGTGGTGACCGGGCCCGAGCACCGGCCGGTGCCCACCAGCCACTGGGATTCGCTGTCGTCACAGGCCGGAGTGGTGCGCGGCGCCCCCCAGTGGCGCGAACGCCTGGGGAACCTGGCGGCGCGGAGCCCGGGACTGGCGGCGGAGGCCGACGCCCTGGCGGAATTCGTCGAGCACCTCGTGGCGGCCACCGTCGTGCCGGGCGGGTCGTGGGCGACCCACGCCATGTGGGCCGTGGGCCTCCTCGACCGCTACCTCCACCCCGACCACGCCTCGTGGCCCGCCCACGAAGTGGCGGCTGCCGAGCAGGTCCGTGGCGTGGTGCTGGCGCTGGGCGAGCTCGACGCCGTCTCGGACCGCACCGACCACGGCGCGTTCGCACGTGCGGTTCGCACCGTTCTCGAAGAGACCGGGCTCGACACCTCGGAGCTCCCCGACGGTGGCTTCGGGGACGGGGTGTTCGTGGCCCCCTTCGGGCGGGCGCGCGGCCTGCGATTCGACGGTGCCGTCCTCGTCGGCATGGCCGACGCCCTCGTCCCGGGAGGGGTCGGCGAGGACGCGCTGCTGCCCGAGGACGTCCGCCGACTCGACATCTCGGGGGGGCTGCGCACGCGGCTCGCCAGGCTCGGGGAGCTGCACGACGACGTCCTCGCCGCCGTCGGCGCCGGCACGACACGACGCGTGGCGAGCTACCCGCGTGTCGACCCCCGCACGGGACGGGCCCAGGTGCCGTCCCGGTGGATCGCCCCTCTCACCGGGGCCGCCACCAGATGGCGGTCCGTCGAGTCCTTCGCGGCGGGGATCGCGGCTGCCGATCCCCCGCTGTCGGTGCGCGAGCTCGAGCTCCACGACATGGTGCGCTGGGCCGGACAGGGCCGTGACCCGGCGCTGTCCCCGGTGGCACGAAGCGCCGGCCGGCTCGGGACCGGGATCACCGCGGCGCGGGACCGGATGGGCGCCGGCTTCACCCGGTTCGACGGGAACGTCGGAGCGGGCGTGGTCTCCCCGTTCGTCGCCGACGCGCCCATGTCGGCCACACGCCTCGAGGCGTACGCCAAGTGCCCGCGCCGGTTCCTCTACGACCGCGTGCTGCAGGTCTCGAAGCGCACCCTTCCCGAAGAGCTGTGGCAGATGGAACCGGCCCAGCGCGGCACCCTGGTCCACGCCGTCCTCGAGGAGTACCTCCTCGAGCGCCTCGCCGGGGCGCCGCGTTCGCTCCCCCGGCTGCTGGCCGTCGCCGAAACGCAGTTCGACGCGGCGGAGGGGCGCGGTCTGGTGGGAAAGGCGCTGCTGTGGCGGATGGACAAGGCCGCCATCCGACGCGATCTCGTGCGCTTCCACGACGAGGAGGGTGATCTCGAGCCTCTGGCGGCCGAGCTCGAATTCGGCACCGGCGTCGAGGGTGCCGAGCCCCCCGTCGCCGTGACCCTCGCCAGCGGGCTCGAGGTCCGCTTCAAGGGAAAAGCGGACCGCGTGGACCGGGCGCCGTCGGGTGAGCTGGTCGTGTCCGACTACAAGACCGGCAGGCAGCGGGTGCTGGCGGACCTCAAGAAGGACCCCGTGGCCGGGGGAAGGCTGCTCCAGCTCCCGATCTACGCCCTGGCGGCACGGGCCCGTTTCGGCGGGGAGACGGTGCGGGCCCGTTACTGGCTGCTGTCGGAAAAACGGGTGGCGCCCTGCTACAGCCTCACCATCACCCACGACGTGCAGGCGCGCTTCGTCGAGGTGCTGGCCCTGATCGCCGACGGGGTCGAGGCGGGGGCCTTTCCGGGCGCCCCCACCGAGACCAACGGTGACCGGCAGTTCGACGCCTGCCGGTCGTGCGACTTCGACGCCCTGTGCCCGGTCACACGGGACCGGCAGTGGGCACGAAAGAGAGCTGCTCCCGAGCTGGGCCCGGTGCTGGCGCTGATGCACGCCGAGGTCCCCGACGACCTGGCGGGGGCGGTCGTCGACACGTTCGGGGACGATCTCGAGGTCGGCGGGTGACGGCCCTCCACGACGACGCCGCGGCCCGGGCGTCCATCGCCAACGAGCTCGACTCCACCCTGGTGGTCGTGGCGGGAGCGGGCACCGGGAAGACGACGGCACTGGTGGGCCGGATCGTCGAGCTCGTGAGGAGCGGGCGCGCTTCGCTGCGCGAGATCGCGGCCATCACGTTCACCGAGGCGGCCGCGGCCGAGCTGCGCCAACGCATCCGGGCGAGGATCGACGAGGTCTCCGACGAACACCCCGCAGACGCGCGTCTCGCCGCCGCCTGCCAGGAGGTGGACGAGGCTGCCATCTGCACGCTGCACGCCTTCGCGCAGCGCATCCTGGTGGAGCACTGCGTGGCCGCCGGCATCCCGCCGGGGTTCGAGGTCCTCGACGAGACCGCGGAGCGCGCCGACTTCGAGGCGCGCTTCGAGCGCTTCGCCGACACACTGCTGGCAGACCGCGACGCCGAGCCGGCCCTGGTGCGTGGGTTCGCCCTGGGGTTGTCCCACGACGACATGGTGGAGATCGCCCGCGCCCTGCACCGTCACTGGGACAGGCTCGAGGACGGCGGGCTCGAGAGCCTGGAGGAGATGCGGGGCGCGCCCGGAACATGGCCCGCCGTGGATCCCGGCGGTGTCGTCGAGGCGATCGACACCGCGCTGTCCATGGGGGCCTGGTGCACCGACGACAAGGACAAGCTGAAGGCGCACCTCGACACCCTCGCCGCCCTGCGCGGGCGGTTGGCGTCGTGTGACGGCGAGCAGTCGACGCTGCAGTTCCTGGACGGCATGAGCACGCTGAAGCGCAACACGCTCGGACAGCAGGGGAACTGGGACGGCCACATCGACGAGGTGCGCGCTGCCTGCGCCCAGGCGGAGCAGGCGCGCCTCGATCTCCTGCACGGCATCTGCCACGCGGTGCTCGCCGAGCTGGGGACCCGGTTGGCGAGGTTCGTCATGACGACCGCCAACGAAAGACGGGCCGAGGGCAGGCTCGGCTTCCACGACCTGCTCGTGCACGCCAGGCGGCTCCTGCGACACGACCGGGCCGCGGCGGACGCCCTGCGCCGCCGCTACCGGCGCCTTCTCGTCGACGAGTTCCAGGACACGGATCCGATCCAGGTCGAGCTGGCGGCCCGCATCGCCGCCACCGTGGACGGCTCGGCCGACCTGCGCCACGCCGAAAAGGGCGGCCTCTTCGTGGTGGGCGACCCCAAGCAGTCGATCTACCGCTTCCGCCGGGCCGACATCGAGTCGTTCTCACGGGTGGGCCGGCAGATCGGGGAGGAGATCGTGCTGGTCACCAACTTCCGATCCGTCCCGGGGATCCTGCGCTTCGTGAACACCGTCTTCGAGGAGCTCTTCGGGACTGACCCCGTTCCCGGGCAGGCCGCGCACCACGAGCTCGTCGGCGACCGTGACCCGGTCCCGCTGCGCTTCCGGGGCGCAACCAAACCCGACCGACCGCGTGCCGGGCCGATGCCGGGAACCGCCGCCGTGCAGCTCTCCCTCCGGGGTTTCGCCCCGCAGGCCGAAGCATCGGGCCCCGGCGACGAGCCCGCCGCGCCCCGGAGCCCGAGGCCGACGACGGGGATGCCCCCCGTCGTCGTGCTGGGCGGACCGATGAAGACGAGCATCGCCGAGGTCAGGAGGGCCGCGGCCCGCGACGTCGCCGTCGCCGTCCACGACATGGTGGACGACAGGTGGGCGGTCGAGGACGAAGATGACGGCGCCACCCGGCCGGTGCGCTGGCGCGACGTGGCGGTGCTGCTCCCGGCACGCACCGCCCTGGCCGCGCTCGAAGAGGCCCTCGAGGAGACCCGAGTCCCCTACCGGCTCGAGGGAGTGGCTCTGCTGTGGGGCTCCGACGAGGTGCGCGATGTGCTCGCCGTCCTGCACGCGGCGGACGACCCCGTCGATCGGGTGGCCGTGCTCGCCGCGCTCCGGAGCCCGGGGCTGGCATGCGGGGACGACGACCTCGTGACCTGGCGTCAGGCGGAAGGCAGCTGGGATCCCCGAGACCGGGCGCCGGTGGGCCTCGAAGCGCATCCCGTCGCCAAGGCGATGGCCGTCCTGGCGCGGCTGCACGACGACCGGTGGTGGCACGAGCCCTCTGCCATGGTGGCGCGGTGCTTCGACGAGCTGCGCAGCTTCGAGCTCTGCCTCGCCTACCACCGCCCGCGCGACCACTGGCAACGCCTCCGCTGGCTGTCGGACCAGGCCCGTCTCTTCGACGAGACGGTGGGCGGGTCTTTGCGTTCGTTCCTCCAATGGGCCGATCTCCAGGCCGAGGACGACCGGCGCAGCGGCGGAGTGGGCCCGCCGGACCCCGACGACGATGCCGTGCGGGTCATGACGATCCACGGGTCCAAGGGACTCGAATTCCCGGTCGTCGTGCTGGCGGGGCTCGAGCGCGACGTGGCGCCCGGGCAACGTCCGCCGGCGGTGCTGTGGCGCGAGGACGGGACCCCCGAGCTGCGGGCCGGGGGACGGCTGCGCTCCTCGGGGTTCGACGAGACCAACGAGCGCGAGCGCGAGCTCGACGCGCTCGAACAGCACCGTCTCCTGTACGTGGGCATGACCAGGGCGCGGGACCTTCTGGTCCTGTGCCTGCACCACAAAGAGGCCAACGACGCCACGAGCGCCAAGCGCACGGAGGCGGCCCTGCTCAACGACATCTGCCTGCGGTCCCCGGAGCTGTGGCGACGCCTGCCGGTCCCCGCGCCGGTCGATGACGACGCGCCCGACCCCTTCGCCGCCATCGCCGCGCTGGCTGCCGAGGCGGCGGGCCCGGGACAGGATCGGGGCGCCGACACCGGCGACGGTTCCGCGGACCCGGAGCTGTCCGCGTGGCGCGCCGAGGTCGAGGCCTTCACGGCCCGACGGAGCGGCGCCCTGGCCTCGACCCGGCGGGCCCCGGTGACGACGGCGACGGCGGTGGCCGACTTCATGGCGGGGACTGGTTCGTCCCACCCCGGCAGCGGAGGTGGCGACGCGTCCGGACAGGGAGCACGGCGGTCGCCGGCGCCCGACCCCGGGTCGCCCGACGGGAGCGGCGCCCTGTGGCGCGACGCCGACACGTCGCTCCAGATCGGGCGGGCCGTGCACAGCGCGTTGGCCACCATCGACCTCTCGACCGGCACGGACGACGCGGGGCGCTCGGCCGCGGAGGTGGCCCGGGGTCGCGCCGCCGCCCACGGGATGGCGGCGCACGCCGATGCGATCGTGGCCATGGTGGGCGCGGCTCTGGCCTCGCCTACGGTCACGTCCCGAGCTGCAGGCCGGAGCTGGCGCGAGCTCTTCGTGGCCGTGCCGGTCGGCGGAGGAGTCCTCGAGGGGTTCGTCGACCTTGTCCTCGAGGACGAAGCGGGCCTCGTGGTGGTCGACTACAAGACCGATCGCACCGGCGGGCGGCCCGGGCTCGAGAGTGCCGCCGCCCGGTACCGGCCACAGGTAGCGAGCTACGCGTTGGCGCTCGAGGAAGCGACGGGGCGCCCCGTGCAACGGTGCGTGCTCGTGTTCCTCGGCGACGGGCACCCCGTCGAGGACGTCCTCGAAGGCGCCGAGCTCGCCCGCACACTGGCGGCGGCACGACAGGCCGCCGCCGACCTGGTGGCCGGAAAGCGGGTCTGACAATTAGCTAGCCGGTGCTAGTCGGTGCCAGATAGCCGGCGCAGGCTAGCGCTAGCCGGCGCCGAGGTCCGGGGACTCAGGTGACGGCCGCCCCCGGGAGCTCCTCGTCGTCGCGGCGGGACCCTTCGATCAGCTCGAGCCCGGACTCCCCCGCCAACCCACCACGGGTCGGACCAGCGAGCTCGGGTGCCTGCAATCCGCGTGCCACGGCGTCGATGTGCTCGAGCTCGGGCATCTCCTTGTCGGCGCCCCCCACCACGCCGAGCTCGTGGAAGCGCCGAGCCTGGGGGAAGACGTTGCGCTCGAGCGATCCCACCGCCTTGTTGTAGGACTCCACGGCACCACTGAGGCTGCGACCGGTGCGGGCCATGTGGTCGCCGAAGGTGGCGAGGCGCTTGTAGAGCTCACGTCCCATGTCCTGCACCTCGCGGGCGTTCTCGGCGAGGGCCTCGTTCTGCCACCCGTTGGCGATGGTCAGCAAGAGCGCGATCAACGTCGTCGGCGTCGCCAGCATCACCCGGTGCGACACGGCGTGCTCGAGGAGCGAGGAGTCGTGCTCGAGGGCCGCCGCCAACAGGGCGTCACCGGGCACGAAGGCCACGACGTACTGCGGCGAGTCGTCGAACTGGTCCCAATAGGCCTTCTTCGCCAGCGAGTCGACGTGCGCCCGCAACTGACGGGCATGCGAGACCAGGTACGTCCGGCGGTCAGCCTCGTCGTCGGCGTCGTTGGCATCCAGGAAGGCCTGGAGGGGAACCTTGGCGTCGACCACCACGTTCCTGGCACCGGCCAGGTGCACGACCATGTCGGGCCGCAGCCTGCCGTCGGCGCCGTCGGTGGTCACCTGCTGCTCGAAGTCGCAGTGCTCCACCATCCCGGCCATCTCGACCACCCGCCGCAGCTGCATCTCCCCCCAACGGCCGCGGGTGGCCGGAGACCGCAACGCCGTCACCAGGTTGCGCGTCTCGGACTGCAGCCTGTCCTGGGAATCGGCGAGCGTGCGGACCTGCTCGCTCAGCCCGGTGTACGCCTTCTGGCGCTCGAGCTCGAGAAGCCGGAGTCCCTGTTCGTAGCGGCCGAGCTGCTCGCGGAAGGGGGTGAGCAGCTGCTCGATGGCCTGGGTGCGCTGGTCGAGATCACCGCGCGCCGCCTGCTGGGAGTGGGCCATGCGGGCGTCGGCCAGTTCCAGGAACTGCGTGTTGTTCTGCTCGAGCGCATGGCGCGACAGCTCGGCGAATTCGCCCACGAGCTGGCGCCGCACCTCCTCGGCCGCCACCCGTCGCTCTTCGGCCGCGCCTCGCTCGTTCTCCAGGGTGGCCTGCAGGGAGAGGACTTCGGCCCGCGCCGAGCCGAAGGCTTCGGCATGACGCTCCCGATCGGCTGAGACCCGGGCCGCCGCCCGCGCCGAGGCCAGGACCCAGGCGATGGCGATGCCACAACCTCCGCCGACGACGAGGCCGATCACGAGGCCGACGATCATCGGGTCTCCCTGCTCCGAGGGTGCACGCGTGGGAGCGTAACGCCGGGGTGTAACACCGACGGGGGACCTCCGAGGGCCACCGGTCGGCCGCACAGGGGGGTAGCGTCGATGGTGGTGCGCAAGGGCACGGTAGGGCGGAGGGCCGGTGTGCAGGCCCAGGCCGACCCCGGTGACCTGGGCGGACGCCGGACGAAGGGCGACTCCGTGCCCGCCTCCACCCGCGGGCCGCTGCGGGCATTCCCGGCGTCGGAACTGGTCGCGGACTTCCGCCTGGCCTGTCTGTCCCGGGCGCTCGACGACAGGGAGATCCTGCTGCAGAAGCAGAGCCGGGTGTTCTTCCAGATCTCGGGCGCCGGCCACGAGATCCTGCTCCTGGCGCTGGCCCGCTCTCTGCGCCCCGCCTACGACTGGTTCTTCCCCTATTACCGCGACCGGGCGCTGGTGCTGGCCCTGGGCGTGACGCCTCTCGACATGATGCTCCAGGCGGTGGGGTCGGCCCTGGACCCGGCGTCGGGGGGCCGCCAGATGCCGTGCCACTGGGGTGCGGTGACGCACAACATCGTCACCCAGTCGAGCCCCACCGGGAGCCAGTGCCTCCCGGCGGTGGGGTGCGCCGAGGGGGGCCGCTACATCGCCCGGCGGCCCGGCCTGCCGGGATGCGTGGCATACGGCGACGAGATCACCTACGTGTCGCTCGGCGAGGGAGCCACCTCCGAGGGGGAGTTCTGGGAGAGCCTCAACACCGCCTGCCGCCTCCACCTGCCGACGCTCTTCGTCGTGGCCGACAACGGGTACGCCATCTCGGTGCGTGCCGCCGACCAGTCCCCTGCTCCCGTGGCCGAGCTGGTGCGCGGCTTCCGGGGCCTGGCCGTGACCCGGATGGACGGCTGGGACTACGCCTCGTGCCGGAGCAAAGGGGCGCGCGCCGTGGCCCGGGTGCGCGCCGGCGAGGGGCCCGGTCTGATCCACGCCCACGTGACCCGCCCTTACTCCCACTCCTCGGCCGACTCGCAGGCCAAGTACCGCGACGCGGGGGAGCTGGCCCAGGAGCAGGCGCACGACCCCATCGACACCCTCGAGCGACAGCTGGTCAGCGAGGGCGTGCTCAGCGTGGACCAGGCCGCGGCGCTGCGCGCCGAGGCGCGCGACCTGGCCGCGGCGGCGGCGGAAGAGGCGCTTTCCGCGCCACGTCCGGATCCGGCCACCGTGACCGACAACGTGCTGCGCCTGCCGTCGCTCCCCGCCCCCGCCCCCGGCCCGGATCCCGATCCGGGCCCGGCCGCCGGGGACGGCCCATCGGAGCCCGAGCCGGTGGTCATGGCGGAGGCGATCCGCCTGACCCTCCACGAGCTGCTGGCCGGGGACGAGCGCATCCGCGTGTTCGGCGAGGACGTCGCCGACGCCGACGACGACGTGCTCGACCACGTCGAGGGCAAGGGCGGGGTGTTCGGGGTCACCCGGGGGTTGCAGCGACGATTCGGTTCGGCGCGCTGCTACAACACGCCCCTGGCCGAGTCGAACATCATCGGCCGGGGGGTGGGGCAGGCTCTGCGGGGGCTGCGGCCCTGCGCCGAGATCCAGTTCTTCGACTACATCTGGCCGGCGATGCAGCAGCTGCGCAGCGAGGCCGCCACCATCCGGTGGAGATCGAACGGCGACTTCACCTGTCCCCTGGTCGTGCGCGTCGCCATCGGCGGCTACCTCACGGGAGGGGCGATCTGGCACTCACAGAGCGGGGAGTCGGTCTTCGCCCACATCCCGGGCCTCCTCATCGCCTTCCCTTCACGGGCGCGCGACGCCGTCGGACTGCTGCGCAGCGCCTTCGCGGCGGAGGACCCGGTGCTCTTCTTGGAGCACAAGCACCTCTACCGGCAGCACTACGCGGCGGACCCCGTCCCGCGGCCCGGGTGGACGTTGCCCTTCGGGCGCGGCACCGTGGCGCGACCGGGGAACGACTTGACCATCGCCACGTGGGGCGCCACCGTGCACAAGTCGATGGCGGCGGCCGAGGAGCTGGGGGCCGAAGGGTGCTCGGTGGAGGTCGTCGACCTGCGGACGATCTCGCCGTGGGACCACGACATGGTGTGCGAGTCGGTGCAGCGCACGGGCCGGCTCCTCGTCGTGCACGAAGACACCCTGACGGCGGGGTTCGGCGCCGAGGTGGCGGCGTGGGTCGCCGAACACTGCTTCTGGGATCTCGACGCGCCCGTGGCCCGGGTCGCCGCCAAGGACACGTTCGTGGGGTACGAGCCGTCCCTGGAACACGCCATCCTCCCCCAGGTCCAAGACATCGTGGCGGGGGCGCGCGCGCTGTCGAAGGTCTGACCCCGTGGCCCGTCGGGGCCCGTCGCCATGAGCGGGGGTGAGACGAACCACGCTGAGCAGGGCACGGAGGACCGGGTGGGCCGGCCGACCCTGTCGTGCCATCCTGAGGGAGTGGACCGCGTGGTGGTGATCGGAGCGGGCTTCGCCGGGCTCAGCGCCGTCCGGCACCTCCAGGACCAACCGGTGCAGGTCACCATCGTCGACCACCACAACTTCCACACCTTCCAACCGCTGCTGTACCAGGTGGCCACGGCCGGCCTCGATCCCGCCGACGTCGCCTATCCCGTTCGCACCATCTTCGGCCGCGAGCACAACGTGGTGTTCCGCCACGGCCGCGCCGTGTCGGTCGACGTCGGGGCCCGCCGCGTAGCGCTGGCGGACGGCGGCTCCCTCGACTACGACAGGCTCGTCGTGGCCACGGGCGCCACCACCGGGTACTTCGCCGTCCCCGGAGCCTCCGAACACTCGTTCCCGCTCTACACGCTGGGCGACGCCCGCCGTCTGAGGAACCACGTCCTGGGACGCCTCGAGGCTGCCGACGCCCACCCCGAGGACTTCGACGGCGGGGCGCCCACCTTCGTGGTGGTGGGCGGCGGCGCCACCGGGGTGGAGATCTCGGGCGCACTGCTCGAGCTGCTGGCGGTGTCGGTTCTCCGCGACCGCCTCCGCATCGACCCCGAGCGCTCCAAGGTCGTCCTGCTCGAAGCCGGGGAGCGGCTGCTCCCCGGCTTCGAGCAAAAGGCCAGCGCCTACGCCTACCAGACGTTGTGCTCGCGCGGGGTCGAGGTCCGGCTCCGGACCCCTGTCGCCGAGGTCACCGCCCTGGGGGTCCGCCTTCGAGACGGCGAGTCGATACCGGCCGCGGTCGTGGTGTGGGCGGGGGGCGTCACCGTCGACGGCACCTTGGCAGCCTCCCTCCCGACGCCCCACGGCAAGGGGGGGAGGGTGGCGCTCGAGCCCGACCTGTCGGTGGCGGGCCACCCCGAGGTGTTCGTGGTCGGGGACGCCGGGGCCGTGCCATGGGGACCGAGGCGAGCCGAGCCCTGTCCCCAGGTCGCCCAGGTCGCCATCCAATCCGGGCGCCACGCGGCGCGGCAGATCGGCCGGCAGCTCGCCGGCCTGCCCACGACCCCCTTCGCCTACCACGACAAAGGACTCATGGCGACCATCGGGCGCCACGCGGCCGTCGCCCAGCTCCGTGGCGGCCTCATCCTGCGCGGCACGCTCGGCTGGCTGGCATGGCTCGGCCTCCATCTCGTCTACCTGGTGGGATTCCGCAACCGGGTGGTGGTGCTGGTCAACTGGTGGTGGCGCTACCTCGACTGGCCGTCGGGGCCCCGACTCATCGTGGCCGACGTCGACGCTGATCCCTGAGACGCTGGGGACGAATTCCGGTTTGGGTGGCGCTACGGTGGCAAGGTGGTGAAACGGGTCGTGGTCGAGCTGCCCCACAGCGACGAGGTCACCGACAGCCTGGAGCACATCGACCGCGAGGTGATCAAGCTCTTCGCGCTGGTGGGTGAGGGCGTGGCCGGTGCGACGCACTGTCTGCTCGACGGAGATCGCGAGGCGGCGCGTGTGCTGGCCGAGAGCGACGACACGATCGACGCGCTGTACCGCGAGGTGGAGCAGCTGGCTCAGAGCCAGCTCGCCCTGCGGGCCACGGGCCCCGACGAACTGCGCTACCTCGTGGCCGTGCTGCGCATGCTGCCCGAGCTCGAGCGCAGCGGCGACCTCGCCGAACACGTGTCCCGGCGCGCCGTGCGCGGCCTCGGGGTGGAGCTGTCACCCCGTGCCCGCGGACTGGTCGAGCAGATGGGGGAAGTGGCGTGCGACATGTGGCGCGCCACCGCCGACGCGTACGCCGATCGCGCCCCGGTGGCCGACGAGGTCGAAGAGCTCGACGACGAGCTCGACGAGCTGCACGTCACGCTCACCGCCGAGATCGCCAGCGGCTCGATGCCGTTGCCCGTCGCCATCGAGGCGGCCCTGGTGGCCCGTTTCTACGAGCGGTTCGGCGACCACGCCGTGAATCTGGCCCGTCGCATCGCCGTCATGGTGGGCCGGGCCACCACGGGAGCCACGGAGCGACTCCGGCCGCCTTCGAACTAGCGCCGGAACGAACGCTCAGGCTGCGCTCCGGGCCAGGAGGGCCTCGGCGATCTGCACCGCGTTCAGCGCCGCGCCTTTCCTCAGGTTGTCGCCGGAGAGGAACAGCGCCAGGGCGTGCGCGGCGGTGTCGTCGCGCCGCAGCCTTCCCACGAGCACGGGGTCAACGCCGGCGGCGGCGAGGGGGGTGGGCACGTCCACGTACTGCACGCCGGGAGCCCGCTCCAGAAGGGCGCGGGCTCGGTCCACCGTCAACTCACGCTCGAACTCGGCGTTGACGGACATGCTGTGACCGGTGAACACCGGGACGCGCACGCAGGTGCCGGACACCGCCAGGTCGGGAAGGCCGAGGATCTTGCGGCTCTCGTCGCGCAGCTTCTGCTCCTCGTTGGTCTCCCCCGTCCCGTCGCCGAGGAATCGACCGGCATGGGCCAGGACGTTGTAGGCGACAGGTCCGGGGAACACCGTCGACGGGGGGAAGTCGACGCCGGCGCCGTCGAAGGTCAGACTCGCAGCCCCTTCGACCGTCTTGGCCAGCTGCTCCTCGAGCTCCCGCACACCGGCGAGACCGGCGCCCGACACCGCCTGATAGGTGGAGATCACGAGCCGCCGCAGCCCGGCCTCGCGGTGCAACGGCGCCAGCACCGGCATGGCCACCATGGTCGTGCAGTTGGGGTTGGCGACGATCCCCTTGTCCATGTGCTCCAGGGCGCTCTCGTTGACCTCGGCCACGACGAGGGGGACCGACGGGTCCATGCGCCACGCCGAGGAATTGTCGATCACCGTGGCGCCCGCCGCCGCGATCCGGGGTGAGAGGTGCCGCGACGCCTCGGCTCCGACCGACATCAGCGCGATGTCCACGCCCCGGTAGTCGGCTCCCTCGGCGTCCTCCACCTCCACCTCGCCCCCCGCCCAGGGGAGGCGGGTGCCGGCCGAGCGAGCCGAGGCGAGGAACCGGACGTCGTCGGCGGGAAACGACCGTTGCACCAGTACCGACCGCATGACCTTGCCGACCTGGCCGGTGGCTCCGACGACGGCGATCCGCATCCTGCAATCCTAACGGGCCAGGCTCAGCCGGCTGACAGCTCGAACCCCTCGTGCAGCAGGCGCACGGCCTCCTCGACACGATCGGCGCGCACCACACACGAGAGGCGGATCGAGGAGGTCGAGATCATCTCGATGTTGATGCCGGCCGCGGCGAGGATCTCGAACATGGAGGCGGACACGCCGGGGTGGCTGCGCATCCCCGCCCCCACGAGCGACACCTTGGCGATGCCGTCGTCGGCCATGACCTCGCCCGCGCCGATCTCGGGCGCCAGTGCCCGGGCCACCTCGAGGCTGGCATCGAGGTCGGTCTTGGGGACCGTGAAGGAGATGTCGGTCGTGCCGTGCAGGGACGTGTTCTGCACGATGGTGTCCACGTTGACGGCACGGTCGGCAAGAGCCCGGAACAGCCGGGCCGCGATGCCGGGCTTGTCCGGGACGCCGGTCACGGTCACCTTGGCCTCGGAGGTGTCGTGGGTGACGGCGGTGACGACAGCCTGTTCCATGGACTCATCCTCCTCGACCACCCAGGTGCCGGGCTCCCAGGTGAAGCTGGAACGGACGTGCAGTGGCACGCCGTGGTTGCGGGCGAACTCGACGGATCGCAACGCCAGCACACGCCCCCCGCTGGCGGCGATGTCGAGCATCTCCTCGAAACTGACCCGGGGCAGGCGCCGAGCCTCGGGGACGATGCGGGGATCGGCGCTGAAGACCCCCGGCACGTCGGTGTAGATCTCACAGGCCTCGGCGCCGAGCGACGCGGCCAGCGCCACGGCGGTGGTGTCGGAGCCGCCGCGCCCGAGCGTCGTCACGTCGCGCTCGAGCGACACCCCCTGGAACCCGGCCACCACGGGGACCCGGCCCTCGTCCAGCGCGGCCCGGAGCCGGTCGGCCTTGATCTCCACGATCTTCGCCTTGAGGTGCGTGGTATCGGTGATGATGCCCGCCTGGCTGCCGGTGTAGGACACGGCGTCGACACCGAGCTCCGCCAGCGCCATGCACAGCAACGCCATCGACACCCGCTCGCCCGAGGTCAGGAGCATGTCGAGCTCTCGGGGCGGCTGCACGGTGCTCACGTCGCCGGCCAGGCGGAGCAGGTCGTCGGTGGTCTTGCCCATGGCGCTCACGACGACGACCACGTCGGTGCCCTGGCGCCGGGTCCGGGCCACGTGGTCGGCGACAGCGCGCACCCGTTCGGCGTCACTCACCGACGTCCCGCCGTACTTCTGCACCAACAACGCCATGGAGCGAAAGTTACCGGAGCGTGATACCCCCCCACCCCCGAGCACGGCCGGGCCCGGGAGGCGTGCCTGTTGCCGGTGCCGGAAGGGCCGCCACCCCTCGAGCAGCGGCGGACCGGTACCCGGGCTCCGATGGGCGAGCGTTGGTAGGCACCGTCGCCGGATAGGGTGGCGGGCCGTGCCTACCGAGAAGCGAGCCCGCAAGCGCTCGGCGCGTGAGGCGAAGATGGCCGCCCTGGCGCGCCAGCGACGCCGGCGCGCCAGGGTCCGGAGGGTCATCACGCTCCTCGTCGTGGCAGCCGTCGTCGTCGGCGTGTACTTCCTGCTCAAGCCGGGCAAGACGAAATTGACCGCCCAGCAGGTCGCCGACAACGCGGCGGTGGCGGGAGGCTGCTCGTCGAGCCCGAGCACCACGCTGCACAAGCCGTCGTGGAGCAAGCCCCCGGCCATGACCATCGACACGGCCAAGACCTACAAGGCGGCGGTCAAGACCGATGCCGGGACCTTCGTCATCACCCTCGACACCCAGCACACGCCCATCACGGCGAACAACTTCGTGTTCCTGGCCAAGAAGGACTTCTTCAACTGTGTGACCTTCCACCGCGTGATCCCGAAGTTCATGGACCAGACCGGTGACCCCACCGGGACCGGCACCGGCGGCCCCGGGTACAAGTTCACCGACGAGCTCCCGGCGAAAGCCAGCCCGCAGTACCCGATCGGATCGGTAGCCATGGCCAATTCGGGGCCCAACACCAACGGCAGCCAGTTCTTCGTCGTCACCGGCAACGAGGGTGAGTCACTGGCGCCCAACTACACCCTTTTCGGGCACGTGACGTCGGGGCTCAGCGTGGCCACGAAGATCAACGGGGACGGCAACCCCAACACGTCGGCCAACGGCGTTCCCCCCAAGGTGATCCACCGCATCCTCTCGGTCACCATCTCGACCTCGTAGGCCGGCGCAGCGACCCCGCATTCCCCGGTACCGTTCTGCGACAACCCCGACAGGAGGACCCACCATGCCCGTCGAACTCCCCGCCGCCGACGGCTCGAGCCCCCAGCGCCGGTCCTTTCCGGGCGAGCCCCCCATGTCCATCGACAGCGCCAAGCGCTACACGGCCACCATGGTCACCTCGAAGGGGACCATGACCATCGCGCTCGACCCGCAGGCGGCACCCCGGACGGTGAACAGCTTCGTGTTCCTGGCCCGCTACCACTACTTCGACGGCATCGTCTTCCACCGCGTCATCCCCGGCTTCGTGCTCCAGGGTGGAGACCCCACCGGCACCGGCACGGGTGGCCCCGGGTACCAGTTCGCCGACGAGCTCCCGGCCCCGGGCCGCTACGAGCTGGGATCGCTGGCGATGGCCAATGCCGGGCCCAACACCAACGGAAGCCAGTTCTTCGTCATCTCGGGCTCCGACGGGATGCGCCTGCCGCCCAGCTATTCGCTGTTCGGCAAGGTGGTGTCGGGTCTCGAGACGGTGGCCGCCATCGACGCCGTGGGTTCGCGCTCGGGCAAGACCAGCGAGAAGGTCACCATCGAGTCGGTGACCATCGCCGAGGCGGACTGACCTCGGACCGTTCAGCGCGGCAGGGCGTCGAGGCCGGCGGGCTTGCCGCTCACGAACACCTGCACCGTCCCTCGTCCCGCCTGGCGCCACCCTCCGTCGGGGTCGCGGATCAGAGCGGTGCGCTCCGGTAACCCGACGACGGGAAGCCCCGGGGCCGCCAGCGCGATCGAGCGGTGGACCTTCTCGGCGTTCTCGTCGCCGAAATGCGGGATCACCGCCAGCTCCTCCACCATGCCGAGCCCGACCGTCAACGCACCTCCGCGGGGATCGACCATCGGATCGGTGAGGACCATGGCGCCCGCCGACGAGCCCGCCACCACAGCCCCGTGCCGCCACGCGTCCAGCAACGCCTCCCACACCGCCGATGCTTTGAGCACCGACCGCAGGTGCATCGGCGATCCCCCCGCCAGGTACAAGAAGTGTCCGGCCCGGACCTCGGCGGCGAACGCGGCGTCCTCGGCGTCGGCGCGACCGAGCACCATCAGACCACGGGCCCTACCGCCCAGCGAGGCGAACCAGGACTCGGCGCTGTGCACCGCCTTCTCGGGATGCTCGTAGGCGGCGGCGGTCGGCAGCACCAGGACCTCGTCTCCACCCGACGCGGCCAGGAGCTCGGCATCGAAGTCACACCCTTCGCTCCACTCGCCCCCGCCCACGAGGGCCAACGGACCGCACCGCGCTGTCGCTGCCACCATGGCGCCACTGTAGGGGGGAGAGCCGCCGGGTTCGGGACCGACACCCGGGCCCCGACGGCGCCGCACGCCTATTCTCACGCCATGCCCCTCGACACCCATTTCCAGGGAAAGGTGGCCATCGTCACCGGGGCGGCGTCAGGGATCGGCAAGGCCCTGGCGAGCGCGTTGGCCCGCCGGGGGGCCACGGTGGTCCTGGCCGACATCGACGAGGCCGGTGCCAAGGCCGCCGCCGACGAATTGGCGGCCGGCCCCCCGGGGAGGGTGTCGGGAGTCGCCCTCGACGTCACCGACGCCGACGCGGTCGCCGCGCTCGTCGAGCGCACGGCGCAGGACCACGGGCATCTGGACCTCCTGTTCAACAACGCCGGGATCGGGATCGTGGGACAGGTACAGGAGCTGACCTTGGCGCACTGGAATCGCGCCATCGACGTCAACCTGCGTGGCGTCGTGCACGGCGTTGTCGCCGCCTACCCCGTCATGATCCGCCAGGGGAGCGGTCACATCGTGAACACCGCGTCGCTGGCGGGGCTCGTTCCCTCTCCCATGCTCACGCCCTACGGCATGACCAAGCACGGCGTGGTCGGCCTCAGCACCAGCCTGCGCATGGAGGCGGCCGCGCACGGTGTGCGGGTGAGCGTGGTGTGCCCGGGGGTGATCGACACCCCCCTGCTCGACAAGGGCAATCCCCCCGACCTCCCCCCGGTGCCCGAGATCCCCAGTGCCCGCAGGCTGCTGACCAAGACGATCGGCGGGGCCTACCCTCCGGCGTCGCTCGCCGAGGACGTCCTCGACGCGCTGGCGCGCAACCGGCCCATCATCGTCACCCCCCGCCATGCCCGCATCCCGTGGCGGGTGTACCGGCTCGCGCCCCGGCTCATCATCGAGAACGGCCCACGTTTCATGCGCCGGGCCATGCGGGGCTCGGGGAGTTAGGCGGCTCGGGCAGGGCCGGGCGGGCCGCCCAGGTAACCGACCGGTAACATACGCGCATGTCGATAAAGCGAGTGGGAATCGTCGGCTCGGGGATCATGGGCTCGGGCATCGCCGAGACCATGGCCGTGCACGGCTTCGAGGTCGTGCTGCGCTCCCGGGCCCAGAGCACGGCCGAAGGCATGGTCGCCGCCATGGAGAAGTCCCTGGCACGGCAGGTGGAGAAGGGCAAGCTGACCGAAGCCGAGCGCGACGCGACGCTGACGCGGGTGACGGCCGTGTCGGATCTCGGGGAGCTCGCCGGCTGCGACCTGGTCATCGAGTCGGTCGTCGAGGACCTGGGGGTGAAGAAGCACCTCTTCTCCGAGCTCGACCGCATCTGCCCCGACCACACCATCCTGGCCACCAACACCTCGACGCTCCCGGTGGTGGAGATGGCGATGGAGACCGGTCGTCCCGACCGGGTGTGCGGGATCCACTTCTTCAACCCCGCCCCGGTCATGGCCCTCGTCGAGGTCGTGCGGCCCATCACCGCCTCCGACGACACCATCGCCGCGGCCAGGGCGCTCGCCGAGGCATGCGGGAAGACACCGGTCGAGGTGAAGGACCAGGCCGGCTTCATCGTGAACGCGCTGCTCTTCCCCTACCTCAACAACGCCGTCAGGCTGTTCGAGAACGGCGTCGCCACCCGGGACGACATCGACTCGGCCATGAAGGGCGGGTGCGGGTTCCCCATGGGCCCCTTCGCGCTGCTCGACCTGGTGGGATTGGACACCAGCCTCGCCATCCTCGACGCCCTCTACGAGGAGTTCCGCGACCCGAACTACGCGGCCGTCCCGCTGCTGCGGCGGATGGTGGCCGCCGAGCTCTTCGGCCGGAAGTCGGGCCAGGGCTTCTACGACTACCGCAAGTGAGCCCGGACAGGTCGCGTCGTGACGCCCGGACCGTCAGGGGCGCGCCGAGGTCGGCGGGCAGGTAGGGGCGGTCCGGGTGGGTAGGGGCGGTCCGGGTGGGTAGCGGCGGGCACAGGGGAAGGATGGAGAGGTGAGCGACGTGGCGTCTCCGGGCAGCGGCCGGGACAAGCCCTGGATGATGCGCACCTATTCGGGCCACACCTCGGCCCGGGCGTCGAACCGGCTCTACCGGACCAACCTGGCCAAGGGCCAAACCGGGCTGTCGATCGCCTTCGACCTCCCCACCCAGACCGGGTACGACCCCGACGCTCCCGAGGCCGCCGGCGAGGTCGGCAAGGTGGGCGTCCCCGTGGTGCACCGCGGCCACATGGCCGAGCTCCTGCACGACATCCCCCTCGGGGACATGAACACCTCCATGACCATCAACGCCACCGCGGCGTGGTTGCTGGGCCTCTACATCGCCTACGCCGAAGACACAGGGATCGACCGCCGCGTGCTGCAGGGCACGACGCAGAACGACATCGTGAAGGAGTACCTGTCGAGGGGCACCTATATCTTCCCGCCCGCGGCGAGTCGCCGGCTGATCGTCGACATGATCGCCTACACGGTGCGCGAGGTCCCGAAATGGAACCCGATCAACGTGTGCAGCTACCACCTGCAAGAAGCCGGAGCCACGCCCGTCCAGGAGATCGCCTACGCCCTGGCGACGGCGGTCGGGGTCCTCGACGCCGTGCGCGACTCGGGGAAGGTGGACCCCTCCGAGATCCCGGCCGTGGTCGGGCGCATGTCGTTCTTCGTCAACGCCGGCATCCGCTTCGTCGAGGAGACCTGCAAGGTGCGCGCCCTCACGCGCATGTGGGACCGGATCTGCCTCGAGCGCTACGGCGTGGAGGACCCGAAGCTGCGTCGTTTCCGCTACGGCGTCCAGGTCAATTCGCTCGGGCTCACCGAGGCGCAACCCGAGAACAACGTTCCCCGCATCGTGCTCGAGGCCCTCGGGGTGACCCTGTCGCGTGATGCCCGGGCCAGGGCCATCCAGCTGCCGGCCTGGAACGAGGCCCTGGGCCTGCCGCGGCCTTGGGACCAACAGTGGTCCTTGCGCATCCAGCAGATCCTGGCGTACGAGACGGACCTGCTCGAGTACGCGGACATCTTCGAAGGCTCCACCGTGATCGAGGCCAAGACGGCCGGGCTGGCCGAGGCGGCCGGCGACGAGCTCGAGGACGTGCTCGCCATGGGAGGCGCCTTCGAGGCCGTCGACGAGCTCAAGCGCCGGCTGGTGCGCAGCCAGGCCGAGCGGGTGCGGCGCATCGAAACAGGGGAGCTCCTCGTGGTGGGGGTCAACTCCTTCACCGAGACAGAGCCGTCGCCCCTCGAGATCGCCTACGAAGGTGAATCCACGATCTTGAAAGTGGACCCCGCCGCAGAAGCGCAGCTCCGGGCGGACGTGGGGACGTGGCGCGCCCAGCGCGACACCGCGGCGGTGGAGGCGGCGCTTTCCGAACTGCGCAGGGTGGCGGCCGACGAGGACGAGAACCTCATGCCCGCCACCATCGCCCTGGCCCACGTCGGCGGCACCACCGGGGAATGGGCGGACGCTCTGCGCGAGGTCTTCGGGGAGTACCGGGCCCCCACCGGCGTGAGCGGTGGCGTCGGACTGCGCGGTGCCGAGCTCGCAGGTGTGCGGGACCGGGCCCGCCTCCTTGCCGAGCACCGCGGCGGGCCCCCTCGGCTCCTCGTCGCCAAGCCCGGCCTCGACGGGCACTCCAACGGGGCCGAGCAGATCGCCGTGGCGGCCCGCGACGCCGGCTTCGAAGTGGTCTACCAGGGCATCCGGCTCAGTCCCGAACAGATCGCGGTGGCGGCGCGCGACGAGGACGTGGACGTCGTGGGCATCTCGATCCTGTCGGGAAGCCATCTCGAGCTCGTGCCCGAGGTCCT
Organism: Acidimicrobiales bacterium; assembly: GCA_031292675.1. GTDB lineage: Bacteria > Actinomycetota > Acidimicrobiia > Acidimicrobiales > UBA8190 > Chersky-840. The sequence continues at coordinate 11,858 of JARLGQ010000062.1, read as the reverse complement.
CGACCGGCTACGGGTGGCAGGCGTCGACGCCCCGGTGGTGGTGGGCGGCATCATCCCCGCCGAGGACGCCGAGGTCCTCCGGGGAAAGGGGGTAGCCGCGGTCTACACGCCCAAGGACTTCCAGATGGGGCGCATCATGGACGAGTTGGTCACCCTCGTCGAGCATCGCCGCAACGGCACCCACGGCGCAACGCCGTGAGCCGCAGCGCGCCTTGCTGACTCGCTGACGGCCGACCCGCCCGGCTTCGGTCTCTCCAACGCTTGCTACAGCGCGCTCAATTCCACCGAGACATCGGCCAGGCGCTCGGGGTCGACGGGCTTCTTGGCTTCGACGAGTGCAGCGATGTCACCGGCAACGTCCCACACGTTCACGTTCATCCCGGCCACGACCCTGCCCTGGTCGAGCCAGAACACGATGACCTCACGATCTTCCTTGCTGCCCCGGTAGACCACGTCGTCCCAGTGGGTTGCGAATCCGCTGTACTCCATTCCCAGGTCGTACTGGTCCGAGAAGAAATAGGGAACCTTCTGGTAGGCGACGCGATGACCCAGCATGTTCTGGGCGGCGGCCGGTCCCTGGTTGAGGGCGGCCGACCAGTGTTCGAGCCTGATGTGCACGCCGAGGAGGGGATGGAATGCGTTGGCGACGTCTCCCGCCGCCCAGATACCGGGAACTTCGGTCGAGAGGTACTCGTCGACGACGATGCCGTTGTCGAGCTTGACGCCGACGTCACGCACCAACTCGGTACGTGGAGTGACCCCCACGCCGACCACGAACAGGTCGCCGGCCACCGCCGTGCCGTCCGCCAGCACGACTTCCTCGGCGGAGCCCTGGCCGCGGAACCCTTCCACTCCGACCCCGAGATGCAACTCCACACCGTGGTCGGAGTGCAGGTCCCTGAACATGGCACCCACCTCGGTGCCCAATACCCGCTCGAGGGGGACAGAAGCGGTTTCGACCAGGGCGACCTCGGTGCCCATCTGGCGGGCCGAGGCCGCCACCTCGGATCCGATCCATCCCCCGCCGACCACGACGAGCCTGCGGGCCTCCCCGAGCGCGGCCCGCAACGCGTCGCAACTCGACAGGCTGCGCAGGTAGTGGATCCCGGCCAGGTCGGCGCCGGGGACCGAAAGGGTGCGGGGCGTCGCCCCTGTGCTCAGGAGCAAGCCGTCGTAGGCGAGGTCTCCTCCCGGGTCCAAGGTGACGCTCATGCCCACCGGGTCGAGATGTCGGACCGTGGTCGAGGTCAGCAGCTCGATGTCCGAGGACTCGTAGAAGCCCTCGGCGTGGACGGCGGCGGCGGCGAACCCGACCTCGCCTCGAAGATAGGCCTTCGACAACGGCGGCCGTTCGTAGGGTCGAACCGGTTCCTCGCCGACGAGGACCACCCGTCCCTCGAAACCCTCCGCCCGTAACGTCTCAGCTGCCTTGGCTCCGGCCAAGCTGGCTCCGGCGATCACGAATGTCTGTGGGGTCGACATCTCCGTTACCGGTGAGGCTCAGTGCCCCAGTACCGGGCGCGAGCGGCTCATGGCCACGGGCTGGGTCCACCAACGGCCGCTGAAGCGCCACGAAGGATGCCGGGGTGGCGCCATGTCGTCGGCGGGGCTCGGGCGCGGCCATGCCTCCTCGACGGCCGCCACGATCGCCGCCAGCACGGCGGGCCCGGGCTCGGGGCGCACCGAGACGACCACCGGTGCCGCGCCGTGCTGTGGCGCGCTCACAAGGGCACGTTGCCGTGCTTGCGGCGGGGCAGCTCCTCGCGCTTGGAGGCGAGCAGCCGGAGGCTGCGCACCAGGACGCGCCGGGTCTCGGTGGGGTCGATGACGTCGTCGACATACCCGCGCTCGGCCGCCACGTAGGGGTTGGCGTAGCGCTCGGTGTACTCCTCGACCAGCTCGGCCCGGCGTGCCGCGGGATCGGCGGCTTCGGCCAGCTCACGTCGGTAGACGATCTCGACGGCACCCTGGGGTCCCATGACCGCCAGCTCGGCCGACGGCCACGCGAAGGCGAGATCGGCGCCGATCGACTTGGAGTTCATGACGACGTACGCGCCGCCGTAGGCCTTTCGGGTGATGACCTGGATGCGGGGCACCGTCGCCTCACAGTACGCGTAGAGCAGCTTGGCGCCGTGGCGGATGATCCCGCCGTACTCCTGGTCGGTCCCGGGCATGAAGCCCGGCACGTCCACGAACGTGACCAGGGGGATGTTGAACGCGTCACACGTGCGGACGAAGCGCGCCGCCTTCTCCGAGGAGTCGATGTCGAGGACCCCGGCGAGCACGGCCGGCTGGTTGCCCACGATGCCCACCACGCGGCGGTCGATGCGGGCGAAACCGCAGGTGATGTTCATGGCCCAGTGCGGGTGGACCTCGAAGTAGTCCCCTTCGTCGACGACCGAGGCGATGACGCGTTTCATGTCGTAGGGCTGCGTCGGCAGGTTCGGCATCAGGTCGACCAGCTCAGGGGTACCGCGGTCGGGGTCGTCGTCGGTGTCGAGAAGAGGGGGTTCCTCCAGGTTGTTCGCGGGCAGGAAGGACAGGAGGTAGCGCACCTCGTCCAGGCACGTCTTCTCGTCGGGCGCCACGAAGGTCGCCACGCCGGACTTGGTGGCATGGCTCATGGCCCCGCCGAGCTCTTCGAGGGTGACGTCCTCCCCGGTGACCGTCTTCACCACGTCGGGCCCGGTGATGAACATGTGGCTGGACTGGTTGACCATGAAGATGAAGTCGGTCATGGCGGGCGAGTACACGGCGCCTCCGGCGCACGGGCCCATGATCACGCTGATCTGGGGGATGACCCCCGAGGCGGCCACGTTGCGGTGGAAGATCCCGCCGTAGTAGTGCAGCGACACGACCCCTTCCTGGATGCGCGCCCCGGCCCCGTCGTTCAGCCCGATCATGGGGACCCCGATGGACTCGGCGAGGTCCATGACCTTGTGGATCTTCTCGGCGAACACCTCTCCGAGCGCCCCCCCGAAGACCGTGAAATCCTGGCTGAAGACGCACACCCGACGGCCGTCGATGGTGCCGAAGCCGGTGATGACGCCGTCGGTGTACGGGCGCTTCTCCTCGAGGCCCATGCCGTGCGCCCGATGCCGGGCGAGCATGTCGAGCTCCTGGAACGACCCCTCGTCGAGGAGGTACTCGATCCGCTCGCGGGCGGTCATCTTGCCCTTGGCGTGCTGACGCTCCACGGCGTGGGGCGATCCGGCGTGCAGGGCCTCCTCTTTGCGGGCCTTGAGCTCAGCCAGCCGCTGTGACATGGGGTGGTCCATGGGCCCGAGGCTATCGGAGGTCCCTCAGCCCGCGACAGCAACGGCCCCGGCTCGCGCAGGCCGGACGGGCGCGGCGACGACGGTCTCGACGCACGGGCGCGAGCGGCCCGGACACCGCCCACGACCCCATGATCACCGGGGCCGCGCCGCTCCCGCGGCGGCGACGATCACCCCGCGCGGGGCGGAGCGGGACCAGGATGGAGTGGTGACCCCGACGGGGAATCGGCTCGAGCGCCCGGCCCCGAACGCGCAACGGCCGACGCCCGACACCCCCCCGTCGCACGACGCGTCGGTGCCCACCCCGGTCCGCTCGCGGGCGCACGCACCGACGCCCGACGCGCTTCGAGCACGCACCGTCCCCCCGGGGGCTCCGAGCACGGTGCGGCCCGGGGGGGACCGCCCCCCGGCCCGGATGAAGCTCTCGCGGCGAGGCGTCGGCGTCGTGCTCACCCTCGGCCTCGCCGTCGTCCTCGGCCTCGCGGTCTTGACCGACATCGTGACCAATCCGGGGAGCTCGGGTGCAGACGGCCCCCCGCCGGCCGTCGCCCTGACGCTCATCCATACCGAGGCGGCGTCGGTGGCCTTCGGTCCGACCGGGGGATGGCTGGCCGACGACCACGCCGGGACCCTCCGTCACTTCAACCCCTCGACGGGCACCGCGGTGGGTCGTCCGTTGCAGCTGGGGGGACGTCCGATCTCGGTGGCGACGGGGTTCGGCCGCATCTGGGTGGCCGACCTCGCCGGGAGCCAGGTGTGGGAGGTCGACCCCAAGACCGGCTCCGTGGTCGGATCCCCGATCCCCGTGGCCCAGGGGCCCGTGTCCCTGGCGGCGGGCGACGGAGGGGTGTGGGTGGCGAGCCTCGTGGCCGGCACCGTGAGCCTCATCGACCCCCGCACCGGCCAGGTGCTGGCGGCAGGGGTCCTCCCCGACGGCGCCGTGCGCCTCGCCATCGGACCCGACGGGGTGTGGGTGAGCGGCCAGACCGATTCGCTCACGCGGGTCGATCCTGACCCCGTCGCCGGCTTGCTCCGCTGGAAGACGGTCGACGTGGGCCAGGGCCCCTTCGGCGTCGGCACGGGTGACGGGTCGGTGTGGGTGGCGAACGTGAAGTCGGGATCCGTGTCGCGCGTCGACCCGGTGTCGATGCGCGTGACGGCCACCTACACCGTGGGTGGCGCCGGTGGGGGCGTCCCCGCCAACCCGGAGATGGTGGCGCTGTGGCACGACCGGCTGTGGGTGGCCGACGCGCAGCAGGGAGTCGTGGTGGCGCTCGACCCCGCCACCGGGCAGCAGGTGGGCTCGCCGGTGGAGGTACCCGGCGTGATCCGTCAGCTGGTGCTCGACCGCGAGGGCGGGTTGTGGGGCACCACCGCCAATCCCGGCACGGTGGTCCGCTTCAGCGGCTGAGCCCCGCCCCTCTCGACCGGTGAGGCCCGTCCCGCCGGGTGCCGAGGTCCCGCCTCAGGAAGGCTCTTGGACCAGCTCGATGAGCGTCCCGAAGGCTCCTTTGGGGTGGACGAAGGCCACCGTGGTGCCCCGTGATCCCGGTCGAGGCGCCTCGTCGATGAGCGCTCCGCCTCCGGCCCGCACCGAGGCCAGCGCCGTCGCGCAGTCGTCCACGCGGTAGCCGACATGGTGCAGGCCCTCACCCCGACGCTCGAGGAACCGCGCCACCGGGGAGTCGGGACGCGTCGGGCACAGGAGCTGGATGTAGGAGTCGGCCACGGCGATGAGCGCCTCCTCCACGCCGTCGAGCTCGATGCGCTCGCGGTGGGTCACGGTGGCACCGTAGGTGTCGCGGTAGTAGGCGATGGCCGCCTCGAGGTCGTGCACGGCGATGCCGACGTGGTCGAGCTCGGTGAGCAGCGACACCGGGTCGGAAGGGTCGCGCCGGGTCACGCTCCGTGCCTCCTGAACAAGGTGATCCGGTCTTCCCCGACGCGGGCGCGGAGCTCGGGGTCGTCGATGCCGAGGCCTTCTTCCGGAGCCAGGCACAGCACTCCGATCTTCCCCTCGTGGAGGTTGTGGTGCACCTGGTATGCGGCATCCCCGACGTCGTCGAGAGGGTAGAGCGCCGAGAGCGGGGGAACCACCTTGCCCTCGCACACGAGCTGGTTGGCGTCCCAGGCTTCGCGGTAATTGGCGAAGTGCGAGCCCTTGATGGTCTTGAGCTTCATCCACAGGTGACGGTTGTCGTACTCGATCATGTAACCCGACGTGGCCGCACAGGTGACGATGGTGCCGGCCCTCTTGCACACGAAGACCGAGGCGCCCATGGTCTGGCGGCCGGGGTGCTCGAACACGATGTCGGGCTCGGCGCCCACCAGGGATCGGACGTCCTTGCCGAAGCGGCGCCATTCCGACTCGTCCTGGGTGTGCTCGTCCTTCCAGAACCGGTACCCCGCAGCGGCGCGGTCGATGACCGCTTCCACACCCAACTGGTGCAACAGATCCACCTTGTCGGGTGACGACACCACGGCCACGGGCGTGCCGCCCCCGTTCATGACGTGCTGCACGGCGTAGCTCCCGAGGCCTCCGCTGCCACCCCACACCAGGACGCGGTCGCCCTGCTTCATAGACGCACCGTTGTGCGACACGAGCATCCGGTAGGCGGTCGAGTTGCACAGGGCGTTGACGGCCGCCTCCTCCCAGCTCAGGTGACGCGCCTTGGGCATGAGTTGGTTCGCCTTCACCACCGCCAGGTCGGCCAGGCCTCCGAAGTTCGACTCGAAGCCCCAGATGCGCTGGTTGGCCGCCAGCATGGAGTCGTCGTGGGCCGAGGGGTCCTGGTCGTCGACGTAGTTGCAGTGCACGACGACCTTGTCGCCGGGCCGCCAGTTCCGCACCGCCGAGCCGACCCTGAGCACCACGCCCGAGGCGTCGGACCCCACCACGTGGTGGTCCAGCGCATGCCGCGCCCCCCAGGCGCTCTCCTTGCCCAGGCGGTCCAGGAACCCGAAGGTGGGCAGCGGCTCGAAGATCGAGGTCCACACCGTGTTGAAATTGATCGAGGAGGCCATCACCGCCACGTAGGCCTCGTCGGGGGCCAATTCGGGCACGGGGACCTCGGCGACGTGGAGGGATTTGCGGGGGTCCTTGTCGGCCGAGTCGACCCCGGCGAACATGTCGACCTCGTCGCGCCGGACGTGGGCGGCGCGGTAGGACTCGGGGAGCGGGATCGCCCCCAGTTCGTCACCGTCCACGCCCGCCACGACGGCCTCAAGGAATGCCTGCATGGGCACGCACCCTACCCGGCTCCCCGGGCCTCTTCCCAGGCCGCGTGCCGACTCGATCCGACCAGGCGGGCGGCCCCGATCCTCCCGTAGAATGGTGGTCCGCCCACCATCCGGCTCGTCCGGCTGGCAAGGTCCAATCGGAGGTCACGTCCATGCCCGGTTCCGTCATCCTCGCGGGAGCCCGCACTCCCATCGGCAAGCTGTCGGGAGCCCTGAGCGGATTCAGCGCCATGGACCTCGGCGGCTTTGCCATCGCCGCCGCCCTCGAGCGTGCCGGCGTGTCGCCCGAGGACGTCGACTACGTCTTCATGGGGCAGGTCCTCCTGGCCGGGCAGGGCCAGATCACGGCGCGGCAAGCCGCCACGAAGGGCGGGATCCCCATGTCGGTCCCGGCCACGACCATCAACAAGGTGTGCCTGTCGGGGCTCAACAGCATCTACCTCGCCGACATGCTCATCGCCGCCGGCGAAGCCGACGTCGTGGTGGCCGGAGGCATGGAGTCGATGACCCAGGCCCCCTACCTGCTCCCCGGGGCGCGGGCGGGATACCGCGCCGGGGACGGCACGCTCGTCGACTCCATGATGTACGACGGCCTGTACTGCCAGTTCGACCACTGCGCCATGGGACTGGGGACCGAGCACTACAACCGGGAGGCGAAGATCTCGCGCGCCGCGCAGGACGGCTTCGCGGCACTGTCGCACGAGCGGGCCGCCAACGCCATCAAGGACGGGCGCTTCGCGGAAGAGATCGTCCCCGTGTCGGTGCCCCAGAGAAAGGGCGACCCCGTCGTGGTGGACACCGACGAAGGAGTGCGTCCGGGCACGACGGCTGAGTCCCTCGGCGGCCTGAAGCCCGCCTTCGACAAGGAGGGGACCATCACGGCCGGCAACGCCAGCCAGATCTCCGACGGCGGCGCGGCGGTGGTCGTGACGTCGCGGGCCCGGGCCGATGCGCTCGGCGTGACCCCCCTGGGGGAGGTCGTGAGCTACGGGCAGGTGGCGGGCCCCGACGCGTCGCTCCTGCTGCAACCGGCCAACGCGGTGGTGAAGGCGCTGGCCAAGGTGTCGAAGGTGCCCGCCGACGTGGCTCTGTTCGAGATCAACGAGGCGTTCGCCGTCGTGGGCCTGGCCTCGATGGCCGAGCTCGGCATCGGCGAGGAGGTCACGAACGTGAACGGCGGGGCCATCGCCCTCGGACACCCCATCGGCATGTCGGGCACGCGCCTGGCCCTCACCATGCTCTACGAGCTCCGGCGGCGCGGCGGCGGTCTGGGCGCCGCCAGCCTGTGCGGTGGTGGTGGGCAGGGCGACGCTCTCGTCGTGCGTTCCCTCGCCTGACCCCACTGCGCGCGGTCCGCTGCCGGGCCGTCACACCCCGGTACTATCAATCAGACGCATGAGCGATCGTCCCGTCGCCGCCTGCGTATTCCGGGAGCCATGCCAGTGAGCCGTCGCCGCAGGCCCACATCGACCTCAGCCTTCGGCGTGGGGCGCCGCGAGAGCCACGACGCCAGTGGCTTCTACGACCGCTTCACCGCCCCGGTGCTCTCCGACGACGACGCGCTCAACAGCTCGCCGATCAAGGACAAGATCGTCACCGGGGACGCGCGCCACATGGACGAGGTCGAGGACGCCTCGGTGGCCCTCGTGGTGACGTCACCGCCCTACTTCGCCGGCAAGGAATACGAAGAGGCCCTCGGTGAAGGGCACATCCCGGCCAGCTATCTCGACTACCTGGGCATGCTCACCGACGTCTTCGCCGAATGCGTTCGCACGCTCGAGCCCGGCGGCCGCATCGCCGTCAACGTGGCCAACCTGGGCCGCAAGCCGTACCGGTCCCTGTCCGCCGACGTGATCGCCATCCTGCAGGACCGGCTGGGGCTGCTCCTTCGAGGTGAGGTGGTGTGGCACAAGGCCCGGGGGGCGAGCGGGTCGTGCGCGTGGGGCTCGTTCCGGAGCCCGGCCAATCCCGTGCTGCGCGACCTCACCGAACGGGTCGTCATCGCCAGCAAAGGCCGGTTCGACAGGGCGCTGTCGCGTGCCGTGCGCCAACAACGCGGGCTGCCGTCGGGGATCTCCCTGACGAAAGAGGAGTTCATCGAGGCCACCACCGACGTGTGGGAGCTCCCCAGCGAGCGCGCTACGCGCGTCGGCCATCCCGCACCCTTCCCCGTCGAGCTCCCCCTCCGGCTGATCGAGCTCTTCACCTACGAGGGAGATCTCGTCCTCGACCCGTTCATCGGGTCGGGTACCACCGCCGCGGCGGCGGTGCGCAGCCACCGCCACTTCGTCGGCTACGACACCGAGTCGGAGTACGTACGGATCGCCGAGCAGCGGGTGAGCGAGGAGCGCGAGCGGCTCATCGAACACGAGGGGCAGTCCTTCGAGCAGGCGCGGCGTGACGGCTCGGGCGCCCGTGAGCTCGCCGGCGAGATGCTGCGCAGGTGCGGGTTCTTCGACGTGGCGCCCGGCAGGCGCCCCGTCGCGGGTGTGGAGATCGCGTACACGGCGCGCGACCGCACCGGTCGGCAGTGGCTCTTCGACTTCTCCGGCGCGTTCACGACGGCGAATGCGGGACTGCGCCGGGCCGACACCCTGTGGCGCGCACTCGGCAAGGCGGCCGTCGTCCATGCCGCGTGGCCCGAGGTCCCTTTCGTGCTCCTCACGACGGCGGCTCCGGCGCCGGGGAGCTCGGGGGACCGCGCCTGGCGCTCGCTCGGTGAGGCGGCGCCCCCGGGCGAGATCGGGGCCGTCTACGACGTGATCGAGCTCGGTTCCCCCGAAGGTGAGGGCCGCCTGTGCGGCTACGCGTCGCGCGGCCTTCAATCCGTCCACGAGACGCCGCACCCAGGGCGCCTCGGCACCGTCTCCAAGAGCCCGCGCCGCGCTCCCCGTGCCCGATGACCGCACCACGGTCACCGAGCTCGCCACCGCGCTCGGCACGCTGGGCCTAGGAGACCTGCCTTCCACCCTGGCGCGGCGTCCCCGGCAGCTCGCCATCCCCGACACCACCTGGCAGCAGCTCGACGCCCTCTACGCCTCGGCGACATTCGACGCCGAATTCGCCACCGCCTTCGCCAACGGACGCGCCTTCCTGGAAGCCACCGACGCGTTGGCGGGACGACGCCCGCGCCTCGTCGAGTGGACCGGGGGCCGGCGCCCCCCGGGCGACGAGGTGGCGCCCGTTGACCTGCGCATCGACCACGTCTATCTCGTCAGCTGCAAGTACCTGTCGCGCAACATCGCCAACCCCTCCCCGGCCCGCTTGTTCGACGGGCTGCTGGCAACGTCCGGTGAGTGGGAACAGACCGACTGGTACCAGGTGGTGGCCCCCGAGGAGCTGCGCGCCCTGTACGACGCGTGCCGCGGCGCCACGGGCCTCACCGATCTGCCCGACGACCCCGGGGCGCTCGGGACCGAGGAGCGTCAACGTCTCCGCCGTGCGTTGCCCGGCCGGTCGTACCCGCCCGCAGCGCGCCACGCCTACCGGCAGCTGTGCACGCGGGTCAGTGAAGCATCCGCACGACGCTGGCAGGCCAATGTCACCACAGCCGGCGCAACGGAGCGGATGCTGTGGCGGCTGCTGCGTATCGGGAACGCCGCCTACTTCCTTCTCGGTGCCGACCCCCGCCGCTCGCTGCGACTGCGGGTGGCGAGCTCGTGGGACTGGCGCCAGGCCTACCGTCTCCTGGGCCTCGACATCGTGGCGGCGCGGTCGGGCCAACCGCAGGTGAACTGGTCCGCCACCTACGTCGAGCTCGCCACCACGAGACAGCGGTCGGTGCAGGGACACGTCGAGGTCCGGTGGAGCCACGGCCGCTTCGCCCAGCCACCCGAGGCCAAGGTGTACCTCGACACCCCGTCGGACGAGCTCCCGGGCTACTTCCCCCTCGAGCGTGCCGCCAGCCAGCCCGAGCTGTGGGAGTGAGGCCGAAACTCGGGCACGAGGGTCGTGGGAACGGGTCGGGGACGGGCGCGTCCGTTTGGTCACGCGTCGACTTCGCGGCGCCCTTCCAGAGCGCGACCGAGGGTGAGCTCGTCGGCGTACTCGAGGTCGCCACCCACGGGCAGGCCGCTCGCGATGCGGGTGACGGTGACCCCGAGCGGCTTCAGGAGCCTCGCCAGGTACATGGCGGTCGCCTCACCCTCGAGGTTCGGATTGGTGCACAGGATGATCTCGGTCACCGATTCGTCGTCGAGGCGCACGAGCAGCTCCTTGACGCGCAGCTGGTCGGGCCCTACGCCCTCGATGGGGTTCAAGGCGCCGTGCAGCACGTGGTAACGACCACGGAATTCCTGGGTCTTCTCCACCGACACGATGTCGCGGGGGTCCTCCACCACACACAGGACCGTGCCGTCGCGTCGGGTGTCAGTGCAGATGGCGCACAGGTCACCTTCGGCGACGTTGAAGCAGCGCGGGCAGAGCGTGATGCGCTCTTTGACCGCCACGACCGCCTCCGCCAGGCGCATGGCGTCCTCGGGGGCCACCTTCAGCAGATGAAAGGCGATGCGCTGCGCGGACTTCGGGCCGATGCCCGGGAGTCGCCCGAGCTCGTCCACCAGGGCCTGGAGCGGGCCGGCGAACACCCCTACACCTCCTGCGCGCCGGGGAAGGCCTGCTTCAGACGCTCTTGAGGAGTCAGCCCCGCCCCCGCGGGCTCGGTCTCGGCCGCGAGCACGGCGGGGTCGAGGAGGTCGGGCTGGTCGTCTGCCGCCACCTGATCGGTCCGGGGTGGACTCGCCGTCTCCGCCGACGCCACGGTGCGGCTCGGGGCGGCCTCGGTCTCCGAAGCACGCCCTGCCCCGTCCGACGGCTGCTGCGGACCTCGGGAGTCGCGGGCGGGGCTCGACGCGCCGGCGGCCTCGTCGGACTCGTCGTCGACCACGAGCCGGATCGGCACCGCCGTCCCGAAGCGTGCGCCCAGGGCCGCCTCCACCTCGAGGCGGACCTCCTCGCAGTACGAGCGGTGGGTCTCGTTGGGAAGTGCGAACACCGCCGAGGAGGCGTCGACGTCGAGGAACCTGCCCACCCGGAACCGGGCCCTCGCCCGGTTCGGCAGCGCGGCGAGCAGCCCGTCACCCCACACCTGCACCAGCTCGTCACGCGACGGCAGCGTGGTGATCGCCGGCGCGGTGGCGATCGGTGAGGTACCCGCTGCGTCGGGCCCCGGTCCCGACGCAGCCGTGTCGGAGGCGCCCTTGGACCCGGGTCCCGGGGCAGGAGGGCGAGCCCCCCCGGGACCATCGGGGCGAGGGGCGCGTCGGCTCGTGCCGGCCTGGCGCCTGACCGCCCCCAGCGTCCGGCGGGCGAGCTCGGGGCCGCCCACGGCACCGGCGGTCTTGG
>JARLGQ010000061.1 GCA_031292675.1 Acidimicrobiales bacterium | reverse complement strand
GATCGAGCGCGACTTCGACCCCGAAGCGGTCCGGCGGATGAAGGCGTCAGCGGTACGCGACATCACCGTGGGCGGCGCGGAGCTCGCCGCCCAGGCCATCAGGGCCGGGCTGGTCGACGAGTACCAGCTGTTCCTCACCCCCGTCGTCGTGGGCGGCGGCACCCGCGCCCTCCCCGACGATGTCCGCGTGGAGCTCCAACTGCTCGACGAGCGCCGTTTCGGGAACGGCGTGGTCCACCTCCGCTACGCAACGCGCCCTGAGGTCGGATGAACGTGCGGTGAGGACGGATGACGTGAGGTCGAGCGGGCCCTAGCCCAGGCGCTCGATGATGGTGGCGTTGGCCTGGCCACCGCCCTCGCACATGGTCTGCAGGCCGTAACGCCCACCGGTGCGCTCGAGCTCGTTGAGCAGGGTGGCCATGAGGCGGGCTCCCGAGCATCCCGTGGGATGGCCGATGGCGATGGCGCCGCCGTTGGGGTTGACCCGCGCCATGTCGGGATGCAGCTCACGCTCCCACGCCAAGACGACCGAGGCGAACGCCTCGTTGATCTCCACCACGTCCATGTCCTCGAGGCGCAACTTGGCCTTCTCGAGCACGAGCCGGGTGGCGGGGATGGGCGCGGTGAGCATGATCACCGGGTCGTTGGCCGCCACCGCGAAGGTGTGGAAGCGGGCGCGGGGGCGAAGTCCCAGGGACTCGGCGCGCTCCTCGCTCATGACGAGAACGGCTGCCGCCCCGTCCGAGATCTGCGACGACGTCCCGGCCGTGACCAGCCCGTCCTCGCTGAACGCGGGGGGCAGGCCGCCGAGCTTCTCGATGCTCGTGTCGCGGCGCACGCCCTCGTCGGCGTCGAGGGTGGCCTCCCCGCCGGGCCCGGGGGAGCCCAGGGTGACGAGCTCGTGGGTGAAGCGGCCTTCGTCCTGGGCCAGCGCGGCGCGCCGGTGCGACTGCAGGGCGAAGGCGTCCATCTCGTCGCGCCCGATGTGCCAGCGGGCTGCGATCTCCTCGGCGGACAGGCCCTGGTGGATGAATTCGAAGCGGGCGTGCACCGTGGGCCCGTAGGCCTCGCCCGGCCCGGGGTCGGTGGTCGACCCGATCGGCACCCGGCTCATCGACTCCACCCCCGCGCCCACGACGATGTCCATGGCGCCCGACATGACGGCCTGGGCCGCGAAGTGGATGGCCTGCTGGGCCGACCCGCACTGGCGGTCGACCGTCGTCCCCGGCACGGTGTCGGGGAACCCGGCTGCCAGCGCGGCATTGCGGCCGATGTTCATGGCCTGCTCGCCGACGGTCATGGTGCAGCCCATGACCACGTCTTCGATGAGGGCGGGGTCGAGGTCGTTGCGCTCGACCAGCGCCTTCAGGGGAGCGGCGGCGAGGTCCACGGCGTGCCAGCCCGACAGCTTGCCGTTGCGGCGTCCCACCGGGGTGCGCACCGCGTCGACGATGACGGCATTGGGCATGCCAGACCTCCTGGGCCCGAAATCCGGGCGTCCCGGCCCGAACACCGAGCGTCGGGGCAACCTCGATTGTTGCCCAATATCTGGCGGTGTGTCAGATCAGGCTGGTTCCGCATGGTTCCACCCGGACCGCGCTGCGGGGGCAGTACAACGGCCGGTTACGACAGCCGGTTACGACGGCCGGTTACGACAGCCGGTTACGACAGGCAGTACGACGGCCGGTTACGACGGGCAGATGCGGGGAGGGATCAGGACGATGGCGGGCACACTCACCACGGCCTTTTCCCACACCCAGGCCTGGTGGGGGGTCATGCACGTCGTGATGGCGGCGAGCTGCTTCGTGGTCGCCGGCGTGTGCGCGGCCGCAGGGGCGGTCAGGGAGAAGGCGGCGGTGGCGAGGACCGCCACGCCGGCGGCTGCGACCTGCTTCAGGAACTTCGCCTTCAGGTGCTTCTGCATGGTCCGCATTTCTGCGCTCTTCGTCCTTGTCGGACCGAGATTTTCGCTTTCCGCGTCCTATTCACCACTCTGAGCTGTCAATAGCGACCTGCTCGCTACACCCGACCAACGCACTCCCAACACCGCCGATAGGCAGCAGGTCAGCCGCCGATCGGCAGCAGATCAGCCGCCGATTAGAGGCGAATTCCGATGGTGTGTCAGATTCATCGTCCTATGGCTCTGACGGACCCGACGGCCCCGTGACCCCCATGGCTCCCACAGCCCCCATGGACCTGCGGTTCACTCCCGAGCAGGAGCGTTTCCGCGCCGAGGTCCGGGCGTGGCTCGAGGCCAACGTCCCGTCCCCGGACCGGGGGACCGGCCCCCTCCCCTCGCTCGACACCGCGGCCGGGTTCGAGGCCCATCGGGCGTGGGAGCGGACCATGTTCGACGCCCGTTGGTCGGTGGTGTCGTGGCCCGAGGAGTACGGGGGGCGTGGCGCCGGGCTCTTCGAGTGGCTCATCTTCGAGGAGGAGTACTACCGAGCCGGCGCCCCCACCCGGGTGGGACAGAACGGCATCTTCCTCCTGGCCCCCACCCTCTTCGAATTCGGGACGCCCGAGCAGAAGGCGCGCTATCTCCCCGCCATGGCCTCGGGCGAGGAGATCTGGTGCCAGGGATGGTCCGAGCCCGATGCCGGGAGCGACCTCGCCGCCATCCGCAGTCGGGCCGAACCCGGCCCCGGCACCGGCGCGGACGCGGACGTGGGCGCGGACGCGGGCGCGGGCAACGGCGCCGGCAACGGCGCCGGCTCCTGGGTCCTCAACGGGCAGAAGACGTGGTGCTCGCGCGGCGCCTTCGCCGACTGGATCTTCGGGCTGTTCCGTTCCGATCCCGAGGCGGAGCGGCACCGGGGGCTCACGTACTTCCTCGTGAAGATGGACAGCCCGGGCGTGACCGTCCGTCCCATCGCCCAGCTCGACGGCGAGACCGGGTTCGCCGAGGTCTTCTTCGAGGACGTGGAGGTCCCCGCCGCGCAGGTGCTCGGTGCCGTGGGCGAGGGCTGGAAGGTGGCGATGGCCACCGCCGGCTCCGAGCGCGGCCTGTCGTTGCGGAGCCCGGCCCGCTACACCGAGGCCGCGGCGCGGCTGGTCGAGCTGTACCGACGGCAAGCGGGCGCGGGCCCCGTAGGGGCCGCCCGGGCCACACGGCTCGCTGACGACGTGGCACGGGCCGTGATCGACGCCGAGGCCTATCGCCTGCACACGTACTGGACCGCCACCCGGGTGGTCGGCGGCGGGGGCGTGGGCCCCGAGGCCTCGATGAACAAGCTGTTCTGGTCCGAGACCGACCTCGCCATCCACACCACCGCGCTCGACCTTCTGGGCGACGAGGCCGAGATGGTCGGCGACGACGCCCGGCCACCCCAGTGGCTCGACGGCTTCCTCTTCGCCCTGGCGGGACCGATCTACGCCGGCACCAACGAGATCCAGCGCAACGTCGTGGCCGAGCGCGTGCTCGGGCTGCCCCGGGCCTGAGCGTGCACTTCGCCTTCGACGAGCACCAGCTCGAGTTCCGCGCCCAGCTGCGGGCCTTCGCCGAGAAGGAGTGCACCCCCGCCACCGTGCGCGAGGCGTGGGCGTCGCCGCTGGGGTGGTCGCGCACCCGCTGGGCGGCGCTGGCGGAGATGGGGGTGGTGGGGATCACCGTTCCCGAGGAGCACGGCGGGATGGGGCTGGGCCTGGTCGATCTCGTGCTGCTGCTGGAGGAGGCTGGGCGGGCCGGGATGCCCGAGCCCCTTGTCGAGACCGCCGCGCTCGGGGTGCCCGTGCTCCTCGACGCGCCCGGCGTGCAGGGCGACGCGCTGCGGGGGCGCTGGTTGGCGCCGGTGGCCGACGGCGGGGCGGCCGTCGCGGTGGGGATGTCGTCGATGCCGGCCGTCCCCGGCGCCATCGGGGCCGACCTGTTGTTGCTCGAGCGCGACGGGGACCTGCACGCCGTGCCCGCCGCCGGGGTGGCGCTCACGCCGCGGCCGGCGCTCGACGGCTCCAGGCGGTTGGCGCAGGTCGAGTGGGAGCCGTCCCCGGGCACGCTGGTGGTCTCGGGATTCGAAGCCGAGGGGGTCCTCGCCGGGATCGAGGACCGGGCGGCGATGGGCGTGGGGGCGGTGTTGGTGGGCGTGGCCGATCGGCTGGTCACGATGGCCGCGCGCTATGCCCAGGAGCGCGTGCAATTCGGAAAGCCGATTGGGTCCTTCCAGGCCGTGAAACACCACCTCGCCGACGCGCTGGTGCGCGTGGAGTTCGCCCGTCCCGTGGTGTACCGCGCCGCGTGGTCGCTGTCGGAGGGGGAGCCCGACGCCCGCCTCCATTCCTCGATGGCCAAGGCCATGGCGTCGGAGGCGGCCACCGTGGCGGCGCGCACCGCGCTCCAGGTCCACGGGGCCATCGGCTACACCTGGGAGCACGACCTGCACCTGTGGATGAAACGTGCCTGGGCCCTCGCGGCTGCCTGGGGCGACGCCGCCGCTCACCGGGCCAGGGTGCTCGAGATCCTTCTCGCCCGTTCCTGATCGCGCCCGCCGGCCCGACGCAGCCGCCGGCCCGACTCAGCCGCCGGCCCGACTCAGCCGCCGGCCCGTAGCTGGCCGTAGATGGTCTCGGCGTCGAAGTAGACGCGCTCGCACACGATGCGGTCTCCGCCGTCCGTGAATTCGAAGAGCGCCACCATCGGGCAACGGAAGGTGCGCCCTGTCGGTTCCTCCCCCGTGAGCGAGCCCAGGTGCGTCCCGAGCAGGTCGAACTCGACGATGACGGTGTCCTCGGCGTTGTGGACGGCCCGGACCTCGTTGCGCTGGTCGGGGAACACCGCCCGGGAGCGGGCGTAGTACTCCTTCACTTCGTCGGCACCGTCGTAGACCTGGCCCGTGCCGATGAGCTCGTAGCGGGGATGGGCGAATGTGGCGAGGGTGTCGTCGAAGCGGCTCTCGTTCTCCGAGGCCATGTGCTCGCGCACGACGGCCTCGCGGCGGGTGCGCAGGTCTGGTCCGGGCGTGCCCATCCCTCGAAAGGTAGCCCCCGATGCGGGCCCGGGGCAGGTGGGGCAGGTGACGCCACGGGGCCCGTCGCCGTCGTAGGCTGCAGGCATGGCAGAGAAGTCAAGACCGTCCGCTGAATCGAAGAAGCCGGGCCGGAGCCTCAAGGAGAAGAGGGCGGCCAAGCACCAGAAGCAGGCCGAGCAGAAGCAGGCCCGGAAGGGCTGGGACGCCAAGTAGGTCCCCGCTCCTGCGCCGGCCCCGGCCGGCGTCGAGCCCCGGCTCCGGTGGCCGCCTCTGGGAGGCGTTCAGGTTTCGAAGAGGTCCGTCACGTCGACGTAGCGCGACGTGCACGGGTGTCCGTCCGCCACGAGGACGCGCGGCAGCAGGCCCGGAGCCGCCGGGACACCCACCAGCGTCGACGACCGCGTGCCGTATGCGTCGGTGTGCACGCAGGCCGCCAGTGTCTCCACGGGCCGCCCTCCCGGCTGATCCACGGGCCGGTCCCGATCCACCGTCTGCTCTTCCCCGTCATCGTCGCTGACGGCACGGGGCCCCGCTGCCGGCACGGTGTGGTCCACCAGCACCGACCGCAACCGGTCCATCAGCCCGGCGCCTTCGAGGGCGTCGAGGTCCCCGAGCAGCTCCCGCACGTGGGCCTGTTTGGGTGAGCCCGTATGCAGGGGGTTGTTCTCGAGGATGTGGACGCCCGGGCCCAGCTCCTCGACGACGGGCCGGCCGCCACCCGGACCGGCGCCACCCGGACCGGCGCCACCCGGACCGGCGCCACCCGCACCCGGACCGGCGCCCGTCATGTCCAGGGCGAAGAGCGAGGTCCGGTCGCCGACCAAGAGCCACGCCGGGTTGTAGTCCGCGGCACGAAACCGCGTGACGAATTCCTCGACGGCAGAACGTGCGTCCCGGTGTTGCGCGAGGGCCAGGGGGAGCTCTCCCCTTGATCTCTTGGACGGGTCGCGCCCGTCGGGGGAGGGGCGGTTGGTGAGGCCCGCCACCACCCCGTGCTCGTTGACCGCCAGCCACGTCCCCCCGGCTTCCTCGTCACGCCCGCCCAGGATGCGCGGCGTCGCGTCGCGCAGCACGGTCACGGCGGTGGCGGGGCGCTCGAGCCGCTCGTCCCGGTTGGCGCCGACCAGCAGCGGCGTCGCCGAGTCCGGGCGTGTCACCACCACGAGCAGGCACATCGTGGTCAGGGTAGCGGTGGTGCGCCCGCGGTCACGGCGGAGAAAAGGGGTCGCGCGACTCATTGAGCATCCCGAGGGCGACGGTTAGCGTTCTCCCATCGCCTGGCGCGGGACCCACGCATCCCAGCGCAGACGACGGGCAAGTCCTGGGGCTCGAGGCACCCGCATCGGGGGGGTGACGGGTGCCTCGCCTCAGCACTTCGACGCCGCCCCCGGGGCACTCTGGGCGCGGCACACCTCGGGCAGCGCGCAAACTGACACGCCGTCAGATCCGTGGCTATGCTCGCTCGCGTGGCCGAACTGCCTTTGATCATCTCCGTCGACGACCATGTCGTGGAGCCCGCCAACGTGTGGCAGGACCGGCTGCCGGCCAAGTACCGCGACGTCGGCCCGCGCATCGTGCGGGCGCCGATGGGGGAGATCACCTTCGTGGGCGGCAAGCTCACGGTGCAACCCGGGAGCGAGGGCGTCCCCACCGACTGGTGGTACTACGAGGAGCTGCGCCGCCCCCTGCTCCGTCTCGACGCCGCCGTGGGCGTGCCCCGCGACGAGGTGACCATCACCGGCGTCACCTACGACGACATGCGCCCCGGTGCGTACCAGGTCAAGCCCCGCCTCGAGGACATGGACCTCAACCACCTCGAGGCGTCGCTGTGCTTCCCCACCTTCCCGCGTTTTTGCGGGCAGACCTTCACCGAGGCCGCCGACAAGGAGCTCGCGCTGCTGTGCGTGGCCGCCTACAACGACTGGATGGTCGACGAGTGGTGTGCGGAGTCGGCCGGCCGGCTCATCCCGCTGTGCCTCATCCCCCTGTGGGACGCCGGGCTCGCCGCCGCCGAGGTGCGGCGCAACGCGGCGCGGGGCGTGAAGGCCGTGTGCTTCAGCGAGATCCCGCCCTTCCTGGGCCTGCCCTCGGTGCACGACCCCGACAACTACTGGGACCCGTTCTTCGAGGCCTGCGCCGAGACGAAGACGGTGATCAACATGCACATCGGCTCGTCGTCGAAGATGCCGTCCACCTCCGCCGACGCCCCCCCGGCGGTGGGGTCGACGCTCACGCACACCAACGCCACGTTCTCGTTGGTCGACTTCTTGTTCTCGGGCGTCCTCGTCCGCTTCCCGACCCTGATGCTGGCCTACTCCGAGGGCCAGATCGGCTGGATCCCCTACATCCTCGAGCGCGCCGACAAGGTGTGGGAGGAGAACCGGGGCTGGGGCGGGGTCGCCGACAAGGTGCCCGAGCCTCCCTCCACCTATTTCCACCGCCAGGTCTACGGCTGCTTCTTCG
>JARLGQ010000060.1 GCA_031292675.1 Acidimicrobiales bacterium | reverse complement strand
CCCGGTACGGCTGGAGCACGCCCGAGAACTCGATCGGTCGAGTCCACTCGTGGCACGGCAACGCGCTGGTGCTCGCCCGCGCCCTCACCTACGTACTGCTGCACGGCAGCGCCGGGTTGGGCGAGGTGGCGCGACTGGCCGTGCTCAACGCCAACTGGCTGCGCAAGCGGCTCTCGAGCAGCCTCGACGCCCCCTATGACCGCCCGTGCATGCACGAGTGCGTGCTGTCGGCCTCGTCGCTCAAGAAGGCCACGGGCGTGAAGGCCCTCGACGTGGCCAAGCGCCTGCTCGAGGAGGGATTCCACGCGCCGACGGTGTACTTCCCGCTCATCGTCGACGAGGCGCTCATGATCGAGCCGACCGAGACCGAGAGCCTGCAGACCCTCGAGGCACTGGCCGGCGCCATCGAACACATCGTGGCCCAGGCCGCCACGCCCGAGGGCGCCCTCGCCGCCACCGAGGCCCCGCACCTGACGCCGGTCCGGCGTGTCGACGAGGCGCGGGCCGCACGTCACCTCGTCCCCACCTACGACGCCCGGCCGTCCTAGCGCCGAGCCCGGGTCCGGCCCCGGGCCGGACCCGGAGCGTCACGACTCTTTCGTCCGCACCTGCTCCTGCTTGGCCTCACGTTCGGCGTGGTGGTCCGAGATGGACTGCATGATGGCGCCGCCCACCGCCCCGATGAACTCGGGGCGGTTCTCCGCAGCCCAGTCCCGTGAACGCGCCAGCGAGCCGAGGGTCCCTTTGAAATGGGGCACCACGTGGCGGGAGAACAGCTCGTAGGACCGCAGCGTCGCCTGGCGGTCAGCCCACTCGTGCGCCATGAGCAGGTACGTGCCGAAGCCCCCGGACTGCTCGGCGAGCCGTTCGATCTGGGCGATGGCCATCTCCGGTGTCCCCACGACGGCGAAGCCCGTCTCCATGAGCGCGTCCACCATCTTGTCGGGATCGAGCGTGCTCGGCGCGAGCGGAAGTGCCGCCACCCGCTCGAAGTAGTCCACCCACTGGGCCAGGCCGTACGCCACCTCGGCCCGGGCCTGGGCCTCGGTCTCGGCGATGTGCATGGGCCCCACCAAGCGCCAGCTCCGGCGGTCGACGGTGCTGTCGAATTCGGCGGCGCGCTCTTCCATGACCTGCCAGTGCGACCCGAGCACGTCGAACCCCCCGGCCGAGGTGGCGCCGATCGAGAGAAGCGACAATCCGAAGCGTCCCGCGGCGCGGGGACCGGCGGGGGAGATCTGTGCCGCCACCGCCACCTCGAATCGGGGATGGGTGTAGGGCCGCAGCTGCAGACGCGCGTTGCGGAGGGTGAACCACGACGCCTCCCGTGTCACGGGCTCGCTGCCGTCGAGGAGGGCGAGGATGGCTTCGAGCGACTCCTCCATCATGTCGCGTTGGTTCATGGGGTCGATGCCCATCATGAACGCGTCCGACGGCAGCGCACCGGGCCCGACACCGAACATCACCCTGCCGCGGGTGAGATGGTCGAGCAGGACCATGCGGTCGGCCAGGATGAAGGGATGGTGGTAGGGGAGTGAGCTCACGCCCGTCCCCAGGCGAATGTTGGTGGTGCGCTGCGCCGCCACTCCGATGAACACCTCGGGCGAGGCGATGATCTCGTACCCGGCCGAGTGGTGCTCACCGATCCACGCCTCGTCGAAGCCGAGCTGGTCGAGCCGCACCACGAGCTCGAGGTCGCGCTCGAGGGCAAGGGTGGGGTTCTGGCCCACGGGGTGGAACGGGGCGAGGAAGATGCCGAATCGCAAGGGCCAGTCCATGGGACCGCATTCTACGAAAGGGCGATGCCAAACGCCCTCGACCCGCCGACGCGCCCTACGCCACCGCGGCACGGTCCCCGACCACCTAGACCATAGATGTTATAGTTCATCTTTGATATGGCCAGGCGGACCACGGCGACTCGGCCCACCAAAGCCGGCAAGCCCCGTGTGGCGGGGGCGGTACGCCGGCCCGCCCCCGGTAGGGGACCCGACGCCTTTGCCCGCTACGAGCGCACCCGCACCTCGATCATGGTGGGAAGCGCGGTGCGCGCCGCCCGCCGACGCGCCGGCGTGAGCCAATCCGAGCTCGCCGAGCGGGCCGGGACGAGCCAGCCCTCGATCGCCCGCCTGGAGAAGGGTCAGGTGTCGCCGACGGTGATCACCCTGGACCGCATCGCCCGGGCGCTGGGCACCGACCTCGTGATCGACTTCGAACCGCAACCCCGGTAGCGCCCCGGCGCGGTGCCGACGAGCGCACTCGGGCCGGCTCAGCGGGCTCACAGACGAGGGGGGCCCGCAAGAGGGGAGCGGGCCATGCACTACCGTTGTCCGGATGCGCAGAACCGTGGCCGTCGTCGTGGGCGCGCTCGTCGCCGTGGCAGCATCCTCGTGCAGCTCCTCGCCCGGCACGCGGAGCGCGACGGCCCAGGTCGGTGCCTTGGCCGGCAAGACGCCGGCGCAGATCCTGAGCGCCGCCACCGCAGCGGCCAAGAAGGCGGGCACGGCCCATTACGTGCTCACCGCCGTCCAAGGGAAACAGTCCCAGACCATCAGCGGTGACGCGTCACAGACCCAGGGCCAGCAAACCGTCGTCCAGTCGTCCCAACACATCCAGGTCGTCTATGTCGGCGGTGTCGCCTACGTCCAAGGCGACTCCGGCGGCCTCACCTCGGCCATGGGCATGCCCGCCTCGGTGGCGAAGACCTATGCCGACAAGTGGATCGCCGTGCACAGCTCCGACAGCCTCTTCAAGTCGATCGTGTCGGCGGTCACCCTGGGCGGCACACTCGAGCAGCTCAACCCCTCGGGCAAGTTGACCCTGACCAACGCGACCACGGTGGCGGGGAAGCAGGCCGTCGGGGTGAAGGGCGGGCTCCCGGGCACGCCGCAGTCGGGCGTGACCGGTACCACCACGCTCTTCGTCGCGGCGTCGAAGCCCACGGTGCCGCTGAAGTTCAGCGGGACGGCCAGCGAGGGAAGCCAACACGTGGTGGACACGGGCACCTTCACCAACTGGGGCAAGCCGCTCAATCTGACCGCTCCCAGCGGAGCGGTGGCCTACTCCTCGCTGCCGACCAAATAGGAGACAGCTCCGCCGAGAGCTCCTACCCGGCCGCGACCATCGGAGGCGGGAAGGCCAGGCCGCGTCGGGGGGCGATGATCTCGTCGATGAGCCCGTACTCCATGGCCTCGTGGGCGGTCATGAAGTAGTCGCGGTCGAGGTCCTTCTCGACCTGTTCCAGGGGGCGGCCAGTGTGGTGCGCGATCACCTCGGCCAGACGCCTGGTCGTGGCGAGCACCTCGCGCAGTTGGATCTCCATGTCGCGCGGCGCGCCGCGCGCACCGGCCGAGCCCTGATGGATCATGATCTTGGCGCTCGGGAGGGCGAGGCGCTTGCCCGGTGCGCCCCCGCACAGGACCATGGCAGCCGCCGACATCCCCATACCCACGCACACCGTGGACACGTCGGGGCGGATGTGCTGGATGACGTCGTAGATCGCCATGCCCGCATAGGCGAGGCCGCCGGGGGAGTTGATGTAGAGCGAGATGTCGCGCTCGGGGTCCTCTGCCTCGAGAAAGAGGAGCTCGGCGATGATGAGGTTGGCGATCTGGTCGTCGACCTCCTGTCCGAGGAACACGATGCGTTCGCGCAGGAGCATCGAGTAGATGTCAAAGGCACGCTCGCCACGCGACGACTGCTCGAGGACGGTGGGGATCACCGACTGGTGTAGGGGCATGGGCCATCTCCTCTTCCCGCCACCACGGTCCCGCGGGGAGACGCACAGCAGCGGCCCTATCTCATTCGTGAGATATCATATTCGAGGTATACTGGGCTGTCGACACGGTCCGATGCAGGGAGGCCGGTGACAGCGCGCCGACACGAAACGGTCTTCCCCGGATTCCGGGACATGGCCCGACGACGGAAGGACCTGAGCGCCGAGCTCGTGAGCCTGCGCCAGTCCGCCGGTCTGTCGCAGACCGAAGTCGCCGCTCGCATGGGCACCTCGCAGTCCGCCGTCGCCCGCCTCGAGGCGGGGGAGGCCGACGTCCGGCTGTCGACCCTGGAGCGCTACGCGGCAGCCGTGGGCGTGGAGCTCGATTGGCGGCTGGGGGAGCGCGGGCGATGAGCGCCTGGGCCGGCACCCCGCCCGGTCCTCCGACACGGGGGCCCGAGGACTCCCGCCCGTCGGTGCGTGACCGCCTCTTCGACCAGCGGGTCGTCTTCCTGTGGGGCCGGCTCGACGACGCCCTGGCCAGCCAGCTGGCCGCAGAACTCATGACCCTCGACGCCACCGGTGACGACCCCGTCCATCTCCACATCGACAGCCCCGGAGGCACCCTGGAGGCGGCCCTGTGCCTCGTGGACGTGATCGACCTCCTCGGCGTGGACCTGACCGCCACCTGCGTCGGCCAGGCCGGGGGACCCGCCATCGGGCCCCTGGCCGTCGCCCATCGACGCCGGGCCACCCCCCACGCCCGTTTCCGGCTGTCGGAACCCGTCTTCGAGCTGTCGGGGCCCGCCCGGGAGATCGACGCCTGGGCGGCCAGCCACCGGGCCCAGCTCCGGCGGTTCTGCGAGCGCCTGGCCACGTCGCTCGGGACAGACCCCGAGACCCTGGAGGGGGATCTGGCGACCGGCCGGTTCCTCGACGCCGCCGAGGCGCTCGAGTACGGGCTCATCGACGAGATCTGTGGTCCCGACGCACGCGTGTACCCCCTGCGCGGCCCACGACTCGGCTTCCGGCCCAGGTCCTGAGGCTGCAGCCCCGGGGGGAGGGGCAACCCCGTGCGGGACGTCGAGCGTGTCCGGGCACCCCCGGATCACTCTGCAGTAACTTTACATAAGATACATTATCGGCGGCTTTTCCTGTTCCAAAGCCGAGGCCACGGGCATGTCGCAGAGGCCGCTCTCTGGCTCCCGGCGACCCCTCGGGCCGGGCCCCCATGGGGTCACCCCGGTCCCCGGGTAGCGACGTCGGCGCTCACAGGGCCTGCGACCCGGGCCGGTTCGCCCAGCCCAGCGACGAATCCGTGACGGGCATGGACACGGTCCGGGCAGGGTCCTACGGTTGCCGTGGGCACCATCCACGACCTCGCTGGCGACCTTCCCGCAGGGAGTCGGCGGGGCACGGACATCGGTTCTCACAGCGAGGTCGGTGCCCCGTCGGGCTCTCGTGCCTCCCCGGTGCCGACCCCTCCCTTTGGCCGTCCCGGGCCGGCCTCGGCCCGGTCCCCACCCCGAACAGTGCAGACCCCAGACCCTCCCGGCGGCGGGTCAGACCGGGGCCAGGTGCCGATCGAACCAGGCGAGCATGCGTCTCCAGGCGTCCGCTGCCGATGGCTCGTGGTAGCTGTCCCGCATGTCGCAGTTGAAGCCGTGACCTGCGCCGGGGTACCGCACGATCTCGCT
>JARLGQ010000059.1 GCA_031292675.1 Acidimicrobiales bacterium | reverse complement strand
GCCCGACCGCCGGGCGCTGCGGGCGGGCAGCGTGGCCCGGCGTCCATACCCAGATGTTCGCGGGCGTGTCGGGCGTGCTGCCGATCAGTGCCAGCCCGTCACGGTGGGCGCACAGCGCGGAAATCGAGACGCACGGCTGGTCCAACGGAGGCGGTGCCCCCGCCTCTCCCGGCTCGGCGGCGCCCGGCGCGAGCGGGATCAGTGAGTCCCGCCCGGACGCGCTCATGCGGACCACCAGGGTGCCGTCGGCGAGCTCGGCCATGGTGCACTGCCCGAGCACCCAGTCCGGCCCGTGGAACTCGGCCGCGATGTCGGTGAGCGCCCGGGCTCCCGAGCCCGTGCCCGGGAGCCCGGGGTGGACGTAGGGCTGCCACCACCCCCGCCGATCCGAGACGAAGCGCAACGCGCCGTCGCGGCGCCAGGCCGGCTGGCCCACGGACTCCCCGGGCCCACCCGCGACCGGCCAGGGCGCCCCCGCCGCCTGGAGGGTGCTGGTGCCACCGGTCCGGGCGAGCGGCAACACCAGCACCGTCGAGGCGTCCCATGGCATGTCGGGGTGGTCCCACACGACCACGGCCAGCCGCTCACCCGTCGGATCCACGCGAGGCGACCCGAAGAAGTCGTGACCATCGAGGAGCGTGGTCTCGTACGGCTCGGCCCCGCGGGTCGACAGCGCGACCACGCTGCGCGTGGGCCGGCTCGCTCCTTCCGAATGGACCTCCCTGACGGCCAGGACCCAGTCACCGTCCGCGGTGGCGCTGAGCCCTCCGTGGTTGTGGACCTGGCCGTCGGGAGGCGCGGCGGTCAGCGGTCGCGGCGTGGCCAACCCGGCGGTGCCCGCGGCCACGGGGCCGTCGCAGAACCACACCCGCTGGTCGGCCTGGTCGACGTAGGCGAAGGCACCCGCCGACCTCCCCAGTACGAGGCACATGGCGCCCCCGCCGTACTCGTGGACGCGGCTGCGGATGCTCACCTCTCCCGGCGAGTGGTCGGCCAGACCGTCCGCTCCGGCCCGGACCATGACGACGCGACCGGACTCCACCGGGCGCGACTCGAGCCAGTAGAGGGCGTCACCGTCGGAGCAGATCTCCGAGAGCGAGACCTTGGCCCGGGCGACATCGCCCGGCGCCAGCGGCGAGACCCAACGCCCGTAACCTTCAGTGGTGGCCACTGTCCGAACGTACCCGGTGCACCGGCCCGCGCCGGGGACCAGCGACACGGGCCTCTACAGTGAGCCGGTGCGCTTCCCGGCCTACCTGCTCTCCCAGGAGGGTGCCGTCATCCGGCCGACGGTGGTGGAGCTCGACGACTCAGACCTGCCTGCGGGCGACGTGCTCGTCAGGGTCGAGTGGTCCGCCATCAACTTCAAGGACGCCATGGTCACGCGACCGGGCAACCGCGTGGCCCGCATCTTCCCGCTCGTCCCCGGGGTGGAGCTGGCGGGCATCGTCGAGGAAAGCACGAACCCCGACTTCGTCGCGGGCCAGCCCGTGCTCGCGCAGGGCTACGACCTCGGTGTGGCCCGGCACGGCGGCTTCGCCGCGTACGCGCGGGTCCCGGCGGACTGGGTCGTGCCGCTGCCCGACGCGCTGAGTTGTCGCAACGCCGCCATCATCGGGCTGGCCGGCCTTACCGCGCTCATGTCATTGCGCCGCCTCGTCCGGCACGGCACGAAACCCGGTGACGGGCCCATCCTGGTGACGGGGGCCTCCGGTGGCGTGGGCAGCGCGGCCGTCGCGCTCCTGTCCCACGAGGGCTTCGAGGTGGTCGCCTCTTCGGGCAAGACGGCCGAGCACGACTACCTGAGGAGCCTGGGTGCGTCGCGGGTGGTCGGGCGTCAGTTCACCGAGGACGACGGCCGCACGCTCGGGCCCCAGCTCTGGGCCGGCGTGGTCGACTGCGTCGGTGGCATGGCCCTGGCCGAGGCGCTCCGCACGGTGAGGTACGGCGGCGCCGTGGCGGCGAGCGGGCTCACGGGAGGCAACGACCTGACCACCACCGTCTATCCGTTCATCGTGCGCGGCGTAGCCCTCCTGGGGATCGACACCGTGACAACGCCGATAGAGGAGCGCCGAGCCCTGTGGGCGGACATGGCCGACGCGTTCCCGCTCGGGCACTGCGAGGAGATGGTCAACGAGGAGATCGGCCTGGACGGGCTCACGGCGGCACTCAACCGCGTGCTCGACGCCGCCGTGCGGGGCCGGATCCTGGTCAGCCCGGGCCACTAGGCCGTCAGGACGGGGTGTAGACGGGCGAGACCCGGATGGTCCCGTTGCCGCAGGGGCCGATGGCCAGCGCAAACGTCGGGGAGGCCGACGTGGCGCCCGGCATGGTCGCGGTGGCCATCTCGGAAGTGGGGCAGGCCGTCTCCGAGCCCACCGGCACGTCGGAGTACTGGTAGGCGAATTGGGCGGTGGACGACGGCGCCACCGTGACCAGGGACGGCGCCGCGTTGGCCGGACCCGACAGATTGACCGACAACCCGTTCACCATGGTGACCGTCAGCGGCGCCCCACTTCCCGAGAGCAGAGCCACCACCGGGTAGCCGTTGGCCGTGCACGTCGACGTACCCGTGTTGGTGACCGTGATCACCCCCGTGATGGTCCCGGCCGCCCCCTGTGACTGGCCGGCCGAGCCCGTGATGTGGTTGCAGGCCGACGAGGTCGCAGCCGTCGTGGACGTCGTCGTGGGCGCCAACGTGGTCGTGGTCGTCGCCGCCGTCGTCGGTAGCGACGCGCGGGTGGTCGTGGTGGAGCGCGGCGGCGTGCTCGGGCTGCTGCTGCACGCGGCGAGGAGGAGTGCGGCGCCCGCCAGTAGCGCGAGCGCCCAGCGAGGTGGCGTCACGCCTCGAAGTCCTCCGGGCGCACCGAGTCGAGGAACTGGCGGAACTGACCCACCAACTCGTCCGGCGTGTCCTCCTCCTCGTCCTCGGCGTCGAGCGCAAGAATGATCCCCTCGGACTCCATGAGCTCGTCGGAGACGAACAGCGGCGTCTCCGTGCGCACCGCGACCGCGACCGCGTCGGAGGGCCGGCTGGAGACGATCGTCCGCTCGTCACCTCGTACGAGGTGCAACTCGGCGTAGTAGGTCGACGCCCGCAGCTCGGTGATGATCACGCGTTCGACGCTGATGTCCAGAGCACCGAGCATGTCCTTCATCAGGTCGTGCGTGAGCGGCCGGGGCATGGTCACACCCTGCAGGGCGTAGGCGATCGCCGTTGCC
This sequence comes from Acidimicrobiales bacterium, assembly GCA_031292675.1. GTDB lineage: Bacteria > Actinomycetota > Acidimicrobiia > Acidimicrobiales > UBA8190 > Chersky-840. The sequence goes on along the minus strand of JARLGQ010000059.1, from coordinate 481 downwards.
TCGGGGCTCCCGATGAAGATCGGCAGCGTCCGGCCCTCCCCCTCGGTCTCCTGCAGGAGCAGCACCGGAGTGTTGGACTGCAGGTCCACCCTGACGGCTCGGAGCAGCACACGGACCATAGGAGAAATGTAGCGCCGGATACCGGCCTTGCGTCACCCCCCCAAATGCCGCCTCAGAGCTTGGCGGAGCAAAGTGGCTCTCATGGACTGGCCGAGCGCCGCCAGTTGCTCCGCTCCCTCGAGCGCCCGCTGGCGGGACTCGGGGTTGCGCTGGCGCAGGAGCGGGATGACGACCTGCTCTATCAGCCCCATTTCCCGGTCTGCCGCATTCCGGTAGAGGCGCAGGTGGCGCGGCTCGATCCCGAAGACCCCGAAGGCCGCGGCCAGGTTGGCCAGGGTGAGGGCGTCCTCGTCGTAGGTCTGGATTCCCGCCACCATGACGGGCTCTATCAGGCCGAAACCCTCGAGCCCCGCCACCGCCT
>JARLGQ010000058.1 GCA_031292675.1 Acidimicrobiales bacterium | reverse complement strand
TCCCGACCGCGATCAACCCCCCCAGAGCCAGCTCCCACGCCCGGGTCCACGGCGAGAAGTACGCCACCGTCGGGTTCGACGCCGTCTGGAGCACCGACCACGTGAACGAGCCGACGATGATCAGCCCCAGGCCGGCGACGAATCGCATCCGCAACGAGAGGCGGAGCCGGGCCGCCGCCACCAACAGGAACAGCGTCGGGTACACCAGGTAGAACTGCTCTTCGACCGACAACGACCAGTAGTTCTGGAGCGGGGACGGCAGCTGCTGGGTGGAGAGATCGTTCGTCCCCTCCGACGCGAAATGGAAGTTCGCCACGAACACCGCCGCCCACCGGCCGTCGATGGCGGTACGGTCCCCGGACAGGAAGCCGAGGAACACGTACGACAGGACGATCGTGACGATGATGACGAGTGTGGCGGCGGGGATGATCCGTCGACACCGGCGGCCGTAGAAGGCGAGGATCGACGTTCGTCCTGTCGATGCCCGTTCCCGGAGCAACACCCCGGTGATGACGAAGCCGGAGATGACGAAGAAGACGTCGACGCCGACGTACCCCCCGCTGAGCACCGAGCCGCCCGCGTGGTAGAGCACGACGAGCACGACGGCCACGGCCCGAAGACCTTGCACATCCGGCCGGAACTTCCGGTCCCCGGGTGCTGTGCCTGATTCGTCCCCCGACGGTAGGAGACGGGTGGGGGCGAGCCGTCCATCTGCAGACTCAACTCGCACGAAGGCCACCCACCCCCCTTGGTCGGCGCTCGATCAGACGATCGACTTTACCTGCGGTGTGCACAGGCCCGGTGAAAAACGGCGCCCTGCTGCTCATACGCCGTCCCGTCGCGCGACCCTCGACGTATTCTTCGGCGATGGCCGGCCGGACCGACAGCCCGAGCGTGGGGGAGTCGAACGAGGCCGGCGAGCGGTGAGATGACGGTCACGACCGACGACACCCCTGCGCCACGCAGAGACGAGGCCGGCACGGCACCGGGAGATCGCCCATTCCGGCCCGACGTCCAGGGGCTCCGAGCGGTGGCGATCCTGCTGGTCGTCCTCTACCACGCGTCCATTCCCGGCATGAGTGGTGGATATGTCGGTGTCGACGTCTTCTTCGTCATCTCCGGATTCGTCATCACCGGGGTGTTGCTCCGGGAACGGGCATCGACAGGACGAACGTCGATCCGGGCCTTCTACGGTCGTCGGGCCCGGCGCATTATCCCCGCGGCCACCTTGGTGATCATCGCAACCGTCCTCGCCACGTTCTTCTTTCTCGGTTCGGCCACGGGTTGGACAACTGCCGTCGACGGCAAGTGGGCATCGGTGTTCCTTGCCAACTTCCACTTCGCGGGGACGGCGACGAACTATCTCGCCTCGCAGAGTCCTCCGTCGCCGCTTCAGAATTACTGGTCCCTCGCGGTCGAGGAGCAGTTCTACATCGTGTATCCCACCGCATTCCTGGTGGTGGCAGCGTTTATGACCTGGGTTTCGTTCCGCGTCCGACTCGGAGCCCTGCTTGGTGCCACGATCGTCGGCTCGTACGTGCTTTCGATCGTCATGACCACGTCGAACCCCTCCGCGGCGTACTTTTCGCCCTTCACGCGAGCGTGGGAGCTCGCACTTGGCGGGCTCCTCGCCCTCACCAGCGACACCCTGAGACGCCTTGCACCACTGGTCGCAGCCGGAGCTTCTTGGCTGGGGCTCGGTGGGATCCTGTTGGCGGCGTTCATCTTCTCGTCGACCACCGCCTATCCGGGATCCCTTGTGGCTATCCCGGTGCTCGGAACGGCGCTGGTCATCGCCGGAGGGACGGCACAGCCCGCCCATGGGGCCGAGCTCGTCCTGCGTCTCCGGCCGTTCCAACTGCTCGGCCTCGTTTCGTACTCCCTCTATCTATGGCACTGGCCGATCCTCACGATCGCGGCACAGCGCGACGGGAAAACGACCTTGCCGGTGGCAGAGAATGTCGTGCTGGTGGCGCTCGCGCTCCTGTTGGCCGTGGGGACGTACGCGCTCGTCGAGAACCCGATCCGTCATTCCAGGATCCTCATGACGAGGCGTTGGGCCAGCGTCGCCACCGGACTGTGCCTGATGGCCTCGAGTCTCGCCGTGACGACTTTCGAGGTCCACCGGTACAACGCTTCTGCCACGACGGCGAGCATCGCCAATGCAGCTTCGGGGACTGCATGTCCCTATCCGACGAAGGAGCAGATCGCGTCCATGCACTACGCGGCCGGATCCGGCCGGCGCGCATCCGGCGGCCCCGCCGCGCCGCCGAGGACTCGGATGGTCGTCGTCGGAGACTCCACGGCGTGCACTTTGTTGCTGGGTCTCGCCGCGGTAGGCCCCTCCTACGGGATCCGGGTCGAGAGCGGGGGAGTCATCGGGTGCGGCATCGTGAGCGGTCGTCTCGCGCCCTACTACTACAACGGCCTGGACCTCCTGGCCTACACGAAGACCTGTCAGAGCCGCGCCCGAGCCGCCGAAGCGTCCGCATTTCGGCTCGGAAAGCCCGACATCATCTTGTGGTCGAGCACGGACGAGCGGTCCGCCATCGCGATCCACACGCCTACCGGGAACGAGGTGCTCCTCCAAGGGAGTCCCCGGTGGCGAAAGGTCATGCTCCGGAGAATGGACACCCGTCTGCAGCAATTCATCGCTACCGGGGCCACCGTCGTCCTCCTGTTGCAGCCACCGTTCGTGGACGCCGGTTCGCCGACTCGACCCACCACCAAGGACGCCGACTTCGCGCGCCTGAACTCCATGCTGCGCCAGATCGCAGCCCGTCACCCCGGCCACATAGGCGTCCTCGACCTGTCGGCCCGGGTGTGCCCCTCAGGCCCGCCCTGCCCGTACCGGGTCGGAGGGCTCATCATCCGGCCTGACGACGAGCACTACGAGTCGGCCGGTTCGCTGTGGGTCGCCACCTGGCTCGTCCCCAGGGTCCTAAGCACGGTGAGGAACACTTCCTGACACGTTGGCCGTCGATTCGCTCACCCGGTTGACGTCCACGGCCACGTCGAGCCGGTGTGATCCCCCTCCTCCCTCGACCGAGCCTCGCAATGGCGACACGTCCCAGTAGTCGCGTCCCCACGCCGTGGTGATGTAGGACTCGGCCACGAATTGGTCGTTGGTGGGATCCACGTCCACCCAACCCCAACCCGGCAGGTACACCGACGCCCAGGCATGCGAGGCATCGGCACCGACCAGACGCTCTTGGCCCGGGGGCGGGAACGTCTCGATGTACCCGCTGACGTACCGGGCCGCCAGCCCGAGCGACCGGAGGCAACCGATCATGAGATGCGCGAAGTCCTGGCACACGCCACGTCGCTGCTCGAACACCTCCAGCAGCGGGGTGGAGATCGAGGTGAAACCCGGCTCGTAGACGAATTCCCTGTGGATGCGGCCCGCCAGGTCCATGACCGACTCGACGAGGGGTCGGCCCGGCTGGAACGACTCTTCGGCGTACTCCGCCAGGGAGCCCGCCGTCGGGATCAACCGCGACGGGGCACGGCACCGGCGAGCGTCGCGCGCCGACGACTGCCGGTCGATCTCCAACAGGGTGCGGACCGACTCCCAAGGCGGACCCGCCGGCGGCGGGGGACAAGGCGTGACGAGCACCTCGCTCGTAGCCGTCACGGACATGTGCGTGAACCCGCCCTGCACCACGAACGTCGCCACGGCATTCCCGAACGGGTCGACGGACTCGAACCAGGTGCGGGGGGGCGGATCCACCTCCAGGTCGTGGGACAGGCACCGCTGGTACTCCGTGTCGCGGGGTCGAAGGTGCGCCTCGTTGTACGACTGGTCGACCGGCGCCTCGTAGTCATATGTCGTCACGTGGGTGACTCGGTAGACCCTCTCTTCGACCACGTCCCCGATCTTGCCCGGGTGTGCCCCGCCGGCGGGGGACCGGACGGCGCCGGCCGCAGGGTCGGCCCTCCCGGTGTGGAACGAGCGGTCCGCCAACACGGCGGACCGGCTGCCACCCAGCGAGAAGAACGAGGCCTCGATGTGCTCGTTGAGATTGCCGATGGCCGGGCCCAGCTCGGCCAGGAACGCCCGGAGGCCGGAGGCGGTCGGTTGCGCAAGGGGCGCCTCGGCCACCAGGACCACGGTGTCGGTGCAGGCGGTGAGGATCGGCTCGTTGTGGGGGAGGGCCTTCACGAGGTCGCGCAGCTCCCCGATGCATGCGCACACGGCGCGGGGGAACGCTTCGTCCTGGAGCAGGAACCTCAAGGTGGACGCGGCGTCGGGTTGCGCCGGCATGGCACGACGGAAGGGCTGGTACGAGGCCAGAGACCGCAGCAGTGCCATCTGGCGGACCTCGCCGTACACGTCCCGACCAGGACCGGGCACGGCGCTGTCGGCCCGGACGGCGAGCACCCGGCACGTCATCTCGGCTCGCTCGAGAGCCTGACCCATCTGGAAGAAGGCGAGCGCCTCGTCGCGTCGCATCGTGCCATGCATCACGCCGTTGATGCGTTGAATCTCGTCGATCACGCGCTGAAGCCACAGCACGCGCCGATCGCGCGCCGTGATGTCGCTCGCATCGGAGTGCAGCGCCAGCCACAACTCGTTGCACAGCTCCCACACCTCACGGGGGACCACGGGACGAGCGCGCCGCAGGTTGTCACGGGCGCCGGCGATCGACGCCAGGACCGACGAGGGGTTGTCCCGATCCGTCAACACGAAGGCGACGACCTGCGCCTCGACCGACCCCTTGGACTGGACCGTGGTGGTTCTCGTGACCACCCGGATGTTGTGCTCCCGGTACCCGGCGGTCGTCCCGGCGATCTCCACCAGCGGGAGCCACCCCACGTCCTCCCCGACAGGAAGGTCGATGTGGGTCTCGCCGTGGACCCGGACGATCCTGGCCGTGTCCTCGGCACGCTCCAGATAGCGACCGGCCCAGTAGACCGCTTCGGCCATCCGTGCCAACAACATCACTTGCTCCTTCTCGTCGGACTAAGGGAGTTGTTCCGGACCCCGTGCTATTGGGCCAGCTCCCGTGCATCGATTCGCTGGCCGCGTCCGGACCGGTGCACCGCGGCTTTCGGTATGTCGTGGGGCGGATCCTGAGCATCGTCGCCCGCCCTGACGTCGGCGTCGGCTGGCTCTGACAGCACGGCGTCGACGACCCATGTGTCCTTGCTCCCGCCGCCCTGAGAGGAGTTCACGATGAGCGAACCTTCACTCCGGGCCACCCTGGTGAGCCCGCCCGACGTGACGTAGGCCCCCTCCGGGCCGAGGAGGGCAAAGGGCCGCAGGTCCACGTGGCGGGGCACGACGGCTCCGTCGCACAGGGTCGGCATGGTCGAAAGCGACAACACCGGTTGCGCCACCCAATTGGGAGGAAACTGCTCGATGCGCTGCGCCACCAATGCGAGCGCGTCGGCACCGGCGGTGGGGCCGATGACCACCCCGTACCCACCCGACTCGTTGGCAGGCTTGACGACCAGGGCATCGAGGTGCCCGAGCACGAACTGGCAATCCTCCGGATCGCCGCACCTCCAGGTGGGCACGTTGGGCAGGATGGGTTCCTCTCCCAGGAAGTAGCGGATGATTTCGGGCACAAACGCATAGACCGCCTTGTCGTCGGCGATTCCGACTCCGGGTGCACTCACAATGGCGACATGTCCCTTGCGCCAGGCCCGCATGAGCCCGGGCACACCCACATACGAGTCGCGCCTGAACACCTCGGGATCGAGGAACAGCTCGTCGATCCTGCGGTAGACGACATCGACGCGTTCGAGCCCGCCCACCGTGCGCATGTAGACGGTGTCGTCCTCCAGGACCACCAGATCGCTGCCTTCGACCAATTCGATGCCGAGCTGTTGGGCGAGGAAGGCGTGCTCGACATAGGCGGAGTTGTGGACGCCCGGGGTCAACACGGCCATCGTCGGCTCGCCCGGTGCCGGCGACAGTGACGACAGGAGCGCGTTCAGGCTGCCGATGTAGGAGTCGACCGGCTCGATGCTGTAGGAACGGAACAGCTCGGGGAAGACGCGCTTGGCCACCATTCGGTTCTCCAGCACGTACGACACCCCGGAAGGGACCCGAAGATTGTCCTCGAGGACGTAGAACGTCCCGTCCTCGCCTCGCACGAGATCGCTGCCGCAGATCTGGGCCCACACTCCACCCGGTGGGTCGACCCCCATGCACTCGGGCCGGAAGTTGGGCGACCCCGTGATCAGATCGGCGGGCACCACGCCCGCCCGCACGGCTCGCTGGTCGTGGTAGACGTCGTCGATGAAACGATTGAGAGCCCGGAGCCGCTGGATGAGCCCTTCCCGGACACGGGCCCATTCGGAGGCGGCGAGCACACGGGGGATGACGTCGAAGGGCCACGGACGGTCGAGGACCGCATCGTCGTCGTAAGTCTGGAACGTGACGCCGATGCTGCGGATCTCCCGGTCCGCCGCCCGTTGGCGCTCGACGAGAGCTTCGAGGCCCAGCTCCGTCAGATGACGCCAGAGTCCGCGCGCCGTGGGCCGAGGCTGCCCACCGGGTTCGACGAGTTCGTCAAAGCCCGGTCCCGGTTGGTAGGAGGACAACATCTGGACCTTCCGGCCTTCTCGTGGCGTGGTGCCTCGTGGACCTACCTCTGCAGCCTACGAACCCATGGTGAACGGGGTGGGTCCTCATGATGACGGCTTTGTTAACGGGGTGGACCCGGTCGCGGGGGTGGACGGGGCCCTCAGCACGATCGTTGGAGGACCAGGGCCTTCAACAGAGCCCCCCATTCGTAGACGACGTCATAAGGCAGGTGCGACAGCGGATCACTGACCGGGACCACGTGGAGGTGCGCGGAGGTGCATCGCTTGAAGAGCAGCCGGGCGCGTGTCGACTGGCTCCGCTCGGGCACCACGATCAGCTGGTTCCAATGGCGCCGGCGGGCCAGTGCCGCCACGTACTGGGCCTCACCCCGGGTGTCCAACGGGTTCGCCCGGAAGCAGAGCACGTGGACCTGCTCGCCGTGGCGCGGACAGGGCACGGGAGGGTTGCCCCCGAGAGAGATCACCGCGATGGGCGCAAAGCCCGATTCCACCAACTTGATGGCCTCATGGGCACGACGTTGACCGGGGTCCCCGCCCAGGGCCACGACGGCGTCCACCCGCGTCGGGGCGTCGACGGGCGGCCAGATGAACAGTCGCGCCGTTGCCGCCACGAACACGACGAGCAGGACGACAACGATGGCCAGCACCCGGCCACGAAAGGTCGAGGGCACGCTCTTCAGGGCCGGACGATGACCTTCCCGGCGTCCGGATCACGCTCGAGACGGGCGAAGCGATCGGGGAGCTTCTCCAGACCGATGGTCTCGGTGACCATGGGAACCGCTTCCAGACGGTGCCCCTGCAGGGCGTCGATCGTGTCGGTGAAGTCCTCGCGGCCGTAGTAGATCGAAAAACGGATGTCGAGCTCCTTCGAGAGTCCCCAGAACGGGAAGATCGTGTCGTCGTGGAGACAGATGCCCACCACCACGACGCGCCCGTCCACCACGGTCATCTCCATGGCCTGCTCGATCAGGCCGGGCCGACCACTGCACTCGAGGACGACCGTCGGTCCCCCTCCCGTGGCCTCGAACACGCCGGCTGCCACCGGTCCCTCGCCCGGGTCCAACGTCGTCGTGGCGCCCAGGCGGGCGGCGAGCTCGCGTCGAAGGGGCGAAGGCTCGCTCACGACCACGGCCTGGACTCCCATGGCCACCGCCCAGGCCACCGCGGCGAGGCCGATGGGGCCCGCGCCCAGCACGGCCACCCGATCCGACGACGTCACTCCACCCCGGCGCATGGCGCGGCGCACGACGGCGAGGGGCTCCACCAGGGGCCCTTCGTCGCCACCCACCGACGCCGGGAGCGCGAAGAGCTCGTCGGCGCGAACCGTCACGAACTCGGCGAACCCTCCGGCCCGCTCCAGGCCGATGAGTTGGAACTGCGCACAGTGATCGGCGCGCCCGCCGCTGCAAGAGGCACACCGTCCGCAGCCCGAGAACGGGCGCGCCACCACGGCCTGGCCCCTGCGCCAGCGACCGGGGTCGACCTCGGCGCCCACGCCCGCCACTTCGCCCGCGATCTCGTGGCCGAGCACCGCACCGGGCGCGGCCAGCTGGCTGGCGAGGTGCAAGTCACTGCCGCAGATCCCGCAGCCGGTGACCCGGAGCAGCGCCTCCCCGGGTCCGGGCTCGGGGATCGGGAGGTCGGTGAGCTCGAGCCGGGGGCGGTCCTCGGTGAGGACGACGGCCCGCACGCCCTCAGCCCCCGATGACGACGACGGGGGGATCGCTCATCCCGTGCTGCTCCGCGCAGGCGGCCAAGTAGAAGGGCAGGATGGCATGGGCGTCGATGACGAGCTCGACGTTGCCGTCCGCGCCCAGATTGAGGTTCGCCCCGTGGATGGCGAACCACACGTCGGTGATGCCGTCGTTGGTGGCGGGCACGTGCAGGGTGTGGACCGAGCCCGCCGGCTCGTAGAGGTAGGAGCCCGCCGTGTTCACGACGTCGGGGTACTCGCGGTAGAACCACGAGCCTTTCTGGGTGAAGGCCAGCACGTGCCCGGTGTGCTTGTGGGTCTGGATGGTGGTGTCGGGTGGGAAGTGGTTCCGTACGATCCAGACGCCGTTGGCCAGGTCCACCTGGAGCAGCTGGAGGGTCGCCCCGTCGCCGATGTCGACGAAGGGGAGTTCCTTCTCTCCCCGGTGGATCGCAGTGGGCGGAAGATCGGTCATCGTCATGGGGCACCCCTTGTGGTCGGCGAGTCACGCGCCCGCCCGGCAATTGAACCGCGCCGTCCCGGCAGCGTCCACCTCGGAGGACGCGGGGAGGACGTCCTGCTCTCTCGCCCGGAGCGCCCTGGACCGGGCTGGGATCCGGCTGTGGCAGGCCGGGGCAGGGCCCACCGGGGGTGGGCGGAGGGCCTGGTCGTGGCGTTGACCAGGGATGGAAGCCTCTCTTTCGTTACTATTGACGATGCCAACCGGAATGGCGGTGCGTAACGTCGCTGACGTGGGGCCGTGCGCGGGCTCCCGGTAGGCCCGTTTGCGCAGCACGGGATACTCGTTCGGGAACTGGACGGACGCGGGGGGGCACGTGGCTTCGTCGGCTAGGCAGGTCCACACGCAACTGTCGATGGTCCGCGACGGGGACGCCTCGGCCGAGTACGAGCGGCTCTCGCTGCAGTTCGAGCGGGCCGGCGCCGAGGAGGTCGTGGCGTGGGCCGTGGAGCGCTTCGGTCGCCGACTGTCGCTCGTGTGCTCCTTCCAGAACTGCGTCCTGATCGACCTGGTCACCCGGGTCGACCCCAAGGT
>JARLGQ010000057.1 GCA_031292675.1 Acidimicrobiales bacterium | reverse complement strand
GGGTTTCCCGACACCGTGGCGGGGGTCCCGGCTGTCGAACCGGCGTAGGGCGTCACCGTGTAACTGGTGATCGTCGACCCCCCGTTGCTCGGCGCCGCCCAGCTCACCGTCACCGAGTTCGTCCCCGCCGTAGCCGTCACCCCGAAGGGCGTGCCCGGGGGGACCGCCGCCACGGTCGGTGTCACCGGGTTCGAAGGCGCGGAGGCAGGCCCGGTGCCCAGGGCGTTGGTGGCGCTCACCGTGAAGGTGTAGGTCGTCCCGTTGGTCAAGCCGGGCACGGTCGCCGAGGCGGCCGTCGCCGCCGCCGTCACGCTCAACGACGTCTGGGCGACCGCGCCGACGTAGGGCGTCACGACGTAGCCGGTGAGCGTGCTCCCGCCGTTGGTGGCCGGGGCCGTCCAGGTCACGGTGGCCGCCCCTGACCCGGCTGTTGCGTTGACGCCGGTGGGGGCACTGGGGGTGGTGGCCGGGGTCACCGGGTTGGACTGGGTCGAATTGCCGGTGTTCACGGCGTTGGTGGCCTCGACGCTGAAGATGTAGGTCGTCCCGTTGCTGAGCCCGGTGGCCGTGACCGATGTGGCCGGCGGGTTCCCGGTGACCTGGATCGGGGTCAGCTCGGTTGTCCCTTCGTTCCCCGAGGTCGCCGGGATCACGGTGTACGACGTGATCGGGCTGCCGCCGTCGTTGGGCGCCGTCCACGTCACCGCGGCCGTGGTGTTGCCCGCCGTGGCTGTCACATTGGTCGGCGCCGCGGGCTGCGTCAGGTTGGCCGGGGTGACCGAGTTCGACGCCGCCGACGGCGGTCCGGTCCCCACCGAGTTGGTGGCCGCCACTGTGAACGTGTAGGCGACTCCCGGCGTCAGATCGCTCACGTTGGCGCTCGACACCGGTGGCGCGTTGCTCACGGTGACCGGTGTCTGGGCTGTCGATCCGACGTACGGGGTGATGGTGTAACTCGAGATCGGCGCCCCACCGTCGGCCGGGGCGTTCCAACCGAGCTGGGCGGATCCGTTCCCGGGAAGTGCGGTGACATTCGTCGGCTGGCCCGGGACCGTCGGGGGCGTCATGGCCTCTGTCTTGAGGACGACGGTGGCCATGAGCCAGGTCGTGTTGGCCCCCGTGCTCACCGAGGCGCTGGGCGTCTGGGACCCGGTCAGGACCTCGTCCTCGACGAGCGCCTCCATGTCACCGGTCGGTGAGATGTTGGCCCGGGCGCTGTACCCGGACCCCGCACCGAGGGTGTCGTCGAACCCGGAGTCGGCGTAGAAGCCGAGCGCCAGTTCGTTGGTGCCGCTCGTGGGCGGGGTGGCCCCCGACTGCACGGTCGTGGCGCCCGAGGTCGTCCCCGAGTTCGTGGCCAGTTGGTCGAGAACGGTGGTCCCGCTGGCGCTCGACAGGCCTTGGTACTCGAGCACGACCATGGCCATGTCGCTGGTCGCCGCCGGCTTGGCCGTGACCGTGGGCATGGTGCCGCCGCTGTTCGTGATCGGCGCCGTCCAGATGCTCATCTGGGTTCCGTCCGAGGCCTTGAAGTTCGTGAGCGCGGTGAAGGTGTCGCCGGCCGAGTCGGTGACACTTGCCGTGTTCCCACCCCCGGCACTCCACGTCCCGACCTCGACGACGAGGCGGTTTCCTGCCGTGAGGTTGGACGTCGGGTGGACCGAGATCCCGCTCGTGGACACCGAGGCGGAATCCGCGCTCACCTGCTGGACGAACACCGGGGGCGCGTTCGTGCTCGGCGTCACGGCGTTGCTCGGCGGGGAGGGCGCAGCCGTTCCGGCCGGGTTCGAAGCCGTGACCGTGAAGGTGTAGGTCGTGCCGTTGGTGAGCCCGGTGACCGTGGCGCTGTTCGGCGCCGGGCTGCCGGTGATAGTCGTCGTCGGCTGCGCGGTCGAACCGACGTAGGGGGTGATGGTGTAGGTCGTGACCGGCCCCCCGGTGGCCGGCGCGTTCCAGGTCAAGGTGGCCGAGCCGTAGCCGGCACCGGCGGTGACCGAGGAGACCGGGCCGGCACCGGCCTGGGGCGTGAACAGGACGTCGACGCCGTAATTGTCTCCCCCCGGGTTGACGTCGCCGTCGGTGGGGAAGCCCTCCCCGGCGACATCCACACCGTTGGGATTCGCCGGGGTGTTGCGAAGCGCGTGCAGGGGAGCCCCGTCGGCGTTGCTCGGCAGCGCATCGGGCAGCGGGTTCGGTTCGAGGGCGCCGTCGTCCTCGGCCGTGTGCCCTTTCGGCGCGTAGTAGCTGGCCACATAGGTCGTGTGGGGTGCGATGGGGACGGGTGTGGAGAAGAGGACCGTCTGCCAGCCCGAAGTCGTCTCGTTGGTGAAGATGGCGGTGGCGAGAGGCTGCCCCGAGCTGGTCCACAACTGTCCCACGTGGGTGCCGGTGTTGGCGGTGGACTTGTAGAACTTGATGCCGTTGATGGTCCCGAAGGTGTCGGAGGTGAACTTCACGCCCACCGTTACCGGGTTGGTGGTCCCGTTGTCGGCTGTGGCGGGCACATAGCCTGAGCCGAAGATCGAGCAGCCGGCGCCACAGATGACGTTGACGGTGACGCCATCAGAGGGTGTTTCGGTGTTGCCGCTGGCATCGGTGGCGCGCGACTCGATCACTGTCGATGGGGTGCCGTGCGCGTCTTGCCACGAGTAGGTCCAGGTGACCGAAGCGGAGTCCGAGCCGTTGATGGTGGCCGGGTGCCACGTCTGGCCGCCGTCGACCGACACCTCCACGCCGGCCACGACACCGCCGCTGGTGTCGGTGGCGGTCCCCGTGACGGTGGTGGGGGCTCCGTCCGCGATCGAGGCGTTGTTGGTCGGGCTGGTGATCGCCGACGTGGGCGGAGTGGTGCTGGTGGACGCGGCGCCAGGCACCAGGCCGGAGATGAGCGTGTTCGGTTGCGTGCCCATCATGGCGAAGAGGTTGACCACGAATTGCTGCATGTTCGGGTCCGAGGCGCCGGTACCGTCCTGGATGGGGTTGTTGTTGTTCAGCCCCCAGGAGAACTGCACCGTGCCCGACCCGAACACCAAGGCCCCACTGGCCGCTCGGTACAGGGTCAGATGATGCGTCTCGGTCGTGTTGTTGCTGGTCGGGACCGTACCGTAGTCATTGACGAAGGACCCCGTCGTGGTGACGGTGGTCGACGACATGTCGATCTCGCCCGCGGGCCTGAAGCCGTTGTCGGCGTCGACGTCCCATTCGTAACCCAGTGTTCCGAAGCCCGGGGAGTCATCGGTGATGGTACCGAGATTCGTGCCCAGCTGCACCGGCGGGCTCGTGGAGGTGAGCTTGGCCACGGCGGTGTTCTTCCATACCGGGAGATTGGCGTACTGGTACGGGACAGCGATGTTGTTGTTCTGCCCAGACGAGTTGACGATGAAGTACTGCCCGGTCAGCGAGTTTTCGGGGCTGTCGCCGCCACTACCGGCGCCTTGGGGATCGCGCCAGCTCCCGGTCCACGTCGGCGGGTCACTCGGGTCGTATTGGTTGGGGGAGGTGCCGTAGGGCGGCTCGTTGTGGGTCTCCTTGTAGCTGACGACGGTCCGGTCGCTCGTCTGGTCGATCGGGCTCGGGGCGTACTGGGTCTTCCAGAAGTCCTCGTTGCCACTGAAGAAGGCGAGGTTGACGCCGGATTTGAGCGCGGCCTCCACGTTGTTGCGCATGTTGGCCGACCAGTACTCGTCGTGTCCGCTGGAGACGAAGATCTTGTGACCGGTCAGCGCCGCCGCGTTGCTGTCGGTCTCGGTCTCGCTGATGTACGTGACGTCGTATCCGTTCTCCTCCAGGAACTGGATCATCGGGAACTCGGAGTAGAACGGCCCGTCTCGTCCCTGGTCGATGCCCCCGTCCTGGAGCGGCCGGTTGTAGGACACCTCGGTGGCCGGGGTGGTCACGTATCCCCCCGGTGCACCGGGGGGACAGGAGATGTAGCACTGGTAGAGGCTGTTGCCAGCATCGATGCCCGTGCCGTTGGGATTCGAGACCCCCGGCGGGTTGTAGGCGTTGTACGCCTCCCACGTCGCATCGGAGGTCTGGTAGACGACGTTCGCCGTACTGGCAGGGTCGCTCACCACGAAGGGGACCTCGCTCACCCCACCCGTGTCGTCGCGGATCAGCAGCGCCATGTACAGCCCCGACACCGCGTAGCTGGGCACCTGCCAGGAGGCCGACACCGCCCAGTTCCCGCAGTCGATGAGGCCGGTGGCCTGCCCGCCGCCCGGGTTGACCTCACAGACGGGCTGGGACTGGGGGAGGCTCACCGAGGGCACGATGTCCGAGGCCCATTCCCGAGATCCGAGGCCTTGGTAATAGCCCATCCGGAAGATGTTGATGTGCCACGCCGACACCGTGGGAGCGTCGACCTTGAACGACACGGTCTGACCCACGTCCACGTTCATCTGGGTGGCGAAACCCTGGATCGTCGGGTCTCCGGTGCTCGTGTAGGGGATGCTCATGGGTGAGTCGGTCTTGGGCGTCCCCGGTTGCGAGTTCTCGCACTGGACCGGGTTCATCCCGGGCGTGCAGCCGGCGGGAGGTCCGACGGTGGTGCCCGCCGTCGCCACGCCGCCGAGATTCAGCACCGCGGTCAACAGGCCGGAGAGAAGGGCGATGGCGACGCCGACGGTGAGCAGGTTCGCCCTGGGACGCGGCCCGCGGGTCAGCGCTCGGGCCCTCTCGAAGAGCACGATCCACCGGCGCCGAAGGGCAGGCGAACCGGTACTCACGCTCGCTCGCTCTTCGCGGCCGGCCAAAGGAACCCACCCTCTTCAGGATTCAGGGGCATCTCCGACGAGATGCGTCTGTGGTGACTGGAGGGCGAGCCGGGGGTGTTGATACGCCCGGAACCCAACCTGAGAGCGGCAAGCCGCGTATCAGCCCCGACCAGGACTCGCTCCGGTCCGCATGGAGTGGGAGCAGGTCTCGTCCGTGATCTGTTCGGCGATGCTGGTGGGGTTGGTGGGGTGGATGTGCCGGGCGAGACGTTAATGGCGCTCCTGCGGAGCGCAGCTGCCCCCGAGGCCCGGGTGGACGGCCCGGGGAATCCTGGGGGACCGGACCACGTCGACTGCGCGGTGATCGTCGTGACGTACAACAACGCCGATGACATCGCTGCACTCCTGGCGTCGCTTCCGGCCGCCACCGAGGGACTGAGCGTACGGACCGTCGTCGTCGACAACCATTCGTCGGACCGAACCGTCGAGGTGGTACGCAGCGCCGGTGGGGCCATGTGCGTCGAGGCCGGCGCCAACCTCGGCTACGCCGGGGCGATCAACATCGGTCGGGCCCACGTCGGGCCGTGCTCGTCGATACTGATACTCAACGCGGACCTCGTTCTCGAACCGGGTGCCGTGTCGGCCTTGTTCGCCGTGCTGTCCGAACACGGAGTCGGCGTGGCGGTTCCCCGTCTCCTGGACGAGCATGGATCCCTCTACCCGTCACTGCGACGGGAACCCACCCTCATGGGTGCCCTCGGTGACGCCCTTTGCGGTGCCCACTTCCCTCGCCGTCCGGGCTGGGCGAGCGAGATGGTGCGGAGGCCCTCCCGCTACGACCGCGGCCACCGGGTGCATTGGGCCACGGGAGCGGCCATGTTGATCGCAGCCGATTGCGATGCGGCGGTCGGTCCCTGGGACGAGGATCGCTTCTTCCTCTATTCCGAGGAGACGGACTTCGCGGCGCGAGCCCGCGCCGCGGGATGGACCGTCGACTACGTGCCCGCGGCGCGCGCCACACACCGCCAAGGCGGCTCGGGTCAAAGCCCGGACCTGGCGGCGCTGATGGCGGTCAACAGGGTCAGGTACTACGAAAAGCGCCACGGTCGGGCTCCGAGCGCCGCGTTCCGGTCGATGGCGGTCCTCCACGAGCTCCTCCGCTGCGCAGATCCGGTGCATCGTCGCGCGCTGCGTTTCTTGCTCCGTCGCTCGAGCTGGGCGCGCTTGCCCGGAGGCCGAGGCGCGACCTGAGGTGGCCGGGCCGGCTGGGGCTCGGCTCCTATGATCGTCCAACAGGTCTCGCCACACGAGCGCGACCGTCCGCGAAGGGTGCCGACATGATCGATGCAGGGCGACATGCCTGAGGGCAGGCGCCGCGCCGCGGTGGTCCTCGCCTCGATCGTCGTCGTGTTGCTGTTCGCCGCCTGCGGTGGCGGCACGCCTGCAGCGAAGGTCACGACCAACGGCACCACCAACGGCACGTCAACCTGGATCGCCCAGAAGCTTCCGCCGGGGACCGACACCCTCAACGGCGTGTCCTGCCCGACCAGCGTCCACTGCTGGGTGGTCGGGACGAGCTCGTCGGGGGGCGGCGCCATCTTGGCCGGCTCGGCGGGAGCGAACACCTGGAGTCCCCAGCACGTCCCGACCGCCGCCAAGGTCGTGGGATTCGGCGGCGTGTCGTGCCCGACCACGAATGACTGCTGGGCAGTGGGTGCCACGTCGATCAACACCGGGGCCGTCGTGTCCACGACCGACGGCGGCACCACCTGGAGCGCCCAGACCGTCCCCCGTGCCGTCAACCTCCTCAACGGCGCCCTCGCCACCGGGCTCTACGCCCTCAGGGGCGTGTCGTGCCCGACCACGAGCGACTGCTGGGCGGTGGGTGCCACGTCGGCGAACACGGGGGCCATCCTGTCCACGACCGACGGCGGCACCACCTGGGTCGCCCAGGTCATCCCCAACGGGATCAGTCTCCTCAACGGCGTGTCGTGCCCGACGGCGCGTGATTGTTGGGCCGTCGGCGCCACTTCGACGAACACGGGGGCGGTCCTGGCCACGACCGATGGTGGCACCACCTGGATCGCCCAGACCCTTCCGAGCAGGATCGCCCAGACCCTTCCGAGCGGTCTCTACGCCCTCAACAGCGTGTCGTGTCCCACCACAGGCGACTGCAGGGCGGTGGGAGCCAGCTCGTCGAACGCCGCAGTCGCCATGTCCACGACCGACGGCGGCACCACCTGGATCGCCCAGGGCATCGCCAACGGGATCAGTCTCCTCAACGGCGTGTCGTGTCCGCCGGGCGGGGACTGTCGGGCCGTGGGGGCTGATTCCTCAAAACGTGAGACGATCGTCGTCGCGGCCCACGGGGACACGACGTGGAGTACCCAGCGGGTCCCGGGCGGAATCAGCCTTCTCTATGGCGTGTCGTGTTCCACGCGCAGTGCGTGCATCGCGGTGGGGACCACGCAGTCCAACGTCGGCGCCGTGCTGGCGACGAGCAGCGGCTGACGTCGGCGCCGGTCGAACCGGTGTTCAGGAAGTGGTGCCCCACCATCCCGGGGTGGAGGAGGCCGCCGACTGGACCCATTCCGGGCCCAGATCGCCGACCGATGCACATCCCATGAGCGAAAGAGTCCGCACCAGCTCGACGCGCAGGACCTCGAGCACGCGCTCGACTCCGAGCTCACCGGCCACCGCCAGTCCGTACAGGTAGGGACGTCCGATGAGCACGGCCCTCGCCCCGAGCGCCAGTGCCTTGACCACGTCGGAGCCCCTCCGGATCCCGCCGTCCATCAGCACCTCCGCGTCTGCCCCCATGGCGCCAACCACGGCGGGCAGAGCCCGGAGCGCGGCGGGTGCCCCGTCCAACTGGCGGCCTCCATGGTTGGAGACGATCACGGCATCGGCTCCTGCCTGAACGGCGCGACGGGCGTCGTCCGCGGTGAGGATCCCCTTGACCACCAGCGCCGCGGGCCAGATCGTGCGGAGCCACTCGATGTCGTCCCAGTGGAACGGTGACCCGGTCATGGCGGTGGCGCCTGCGGAAGTCTCGGTCCCTCGTGGGGCCCGGGCCATCTTGAGCCCGTCGCGGGCGAGGCGCACCGTCCACGCGGGACGGCTCAGCACCTGGGGCCCGAGATGGATGGCGTTGTGCGCCGAGACCCGTAAGGGAGGACTGACCCCATGGCGCAGGTCCCGCTCACGGTTGCCGAGCACCGGGGTGTCGATGGTGACGACGAGGGCCTGCACTTGGGCGGCGCGAGCCCGGTCCACCAGCGCCTCGGCTTCGCCACGCCCTGCGCCGGAGTAGAGCTGGAACCACAGGGGCCCGGCCGACGACGCCACCACCTCCTCGAGCGGGCTGCCTGCAACGGTGCTCAGGACGCTGACGGTCCCGTACCGCGCCGCCGCACGAGCGACTCCTGGCCCCGCATCGGGGTGGACCACCCGTACGAGCCCACAGGGGGCGAGCAGAATGGGCATCGACAGGGGAGTACCCAGCACCGTGGTCCCCAGCTGGGGGACTCCGACGTGGAGGGCCATGCGTGGGACGAAGGCGACCTCGGCGAAGGACGCCTCGTTGTTCCCCATCGTGCGCTCGTCGTCGGCTCCTCCGTCGATGTAGTCGAACACCACGCGAGGAAGGACGCGTCGGGCCCGCCGTCGCCCATCGGCGACGTTGAGGATCCGGTTGGCCCGCATCTGCCGAGAGTCTCGGCGGGACATCGTCATTCGGCTCCCACGGCGCCACTCTTCCACGGCCGACGATCCGACGGTCGTGGCGGCCGTGGTTCGGGTCTCCCTCGGGGCCCGGGGGCGTTCCGCATGCTGAACAGCCCCGGCATCCCGGGCCCGGGGAAGGCGCCGGGTCGTTCACGCATTGTTCATCCACCTCGTCCGAGATCGACCCGCCCGCCATAGTCGGGAGATCGACGAACAGTTGCCCGTCCCTATTGGTCGGATGGGACCTCCCTGCGGCAGGATCATTTGAATCTCGAGTGACCATTGCAATGCCCTCGTGATCCCGCGAATTGCTTCTCCCACGTGCCATTTCAATGGTGTTGATGTGAACACCTGACGCGGTCATCTGTGCTCACTGATCCGGATGACCTCGTTGGTCACATTGACAACTCCAGTTGATTCCTTCAGCACGGAGCGTGTATCACACACCAACCAATCCGCCCATGAAGTGCACCTTCTCCGGTTCTCGTCTCAGCAGCTCGCGGCGACCCACTCGCAAATCTTCTCAATTTTGGTGATGACACCCGATGCACCTCGCGCGCACAGTGAGGCGTGGCTTCCCACAGTGATGTGAGATGCCACTGGCGGGGGACCGGCGCGGGACCGGGATCCACCTCGCTAAGCATGGCCCAAATGCCCTCAATACCTCGTCGTATGTGCTCCCGGTTGACTTCTGACGCGTGTAGTTAAGCCCTGCCCCGACCAACCCTCGGACACCAGAAAGCCGGCGTAGAAGAGCCCCCAGATGACTCAAAGAACCGCGGCGGAAAGCAGCAATGAAGTCGATGACGATGCGGAAGTCGGCCGAGCAGCCGATGAGGCCGTCGACTTCGAAGTCGATGTCAATGTCAATGTCGACGGCGATCAAGCACTGATCGCCGTCGTCAAGGCCGCGGCCGAAGGCGAGGACTGGGCGTGGACCGAGCTGATGCGACGGTACTCGGGGATGATCCGAGTGATCTGCCACAGTTGTCGGCTCGGGGCTGCCGACACGGCCGAGATCTCTCAGGTCACATGGTTGAGGCTCTTCGAGAACATCGAGCGCATCCGAGAACCGGCGCGAGTCGGTTCATGGTTGGCCACGACAGCCCGGCGGGAGTGCCTGCGGGTCTTGCGAGTGAGCAACCGGTGGGCGTGGGACAGTTCCGACGGCATGGCCGACGTCCCTGACTCGCGCTTTCGACCCCCTGACGTCCACACACTTGACGCCGAGCGCGATCGTGCCCTGCGCCTGGCGTACAGCCGTCTCCCTCCTCGGTGCCAGCGGCTGCTGGGGCTCCTGCTCAGCGATGAAGCCATGAGCTACAAGGCTCTCTCGGAGCGGCTCGGGATGCGCATCGGCAGCATCGGACCCACACGGGGGCGGTGCTTGGAACATCTGGAGCGGTTGATGGCAGAGCTGGGTGTCACCTCGTCATAGGTGAGGGGCGGCGCAGGGGGCCGGGACGCCACACGGTGGGGTCTATCGACACAGGGTCAGTATCAGAAGTGGCGGCCTCGCCTCCGTTCTGGCGGTGTCCGACATCGGGATTCGACAAGACGAGCAACTGACACTGGTCCCACAGCCCACGACGTCGAGGCGTGGACCGGGCCCTCATCCGACCGCGGTCGCAACGTCGGGATCCCTGGCGCTTCTCACCCACGAGAACGAGCCGACCGAGGGCCCACTGCTTCCCCGCGAAGCACAGCGCCGAGACCGGAGTTGGCCGAGCCTGCGGGCGCGATTGTTCGCCGTCGACCTTGCCGGAGCGTCGGCCGCCTGGTTGGCCGTCAGCCTGGCGCATCCCGGTGGCATCGGCCTCGGCTCGCGGCTTGCCGGTGCCGGCGGGGCCACGGCGGCCACGCTGGTCGTGGTCGCTCTGGCCGGGTTGTACCGGGCCAGGGTATGCGCGCTGAAATCGTCACAGGGTCTGGGCATCGTCTGGGCTTCCGGCGCGGGAGCGACAACCTTCGTCGTGGTGCGTCGGACCATCGGCGCGGGCGGCGGTCTGATCGCGGCCGTCGCGGGTGCCGCCATCTGCCTCCTCCTGCTCGTAGCGCTTCGCTGGCATTTCGACCGATGGCTCCGAAGGTGCCGCGCCAACGGCCGGTTCACGCGCCGGGTCGTGCTGGTGGGGAGCAACGCCGATGCCCTCGAGCTGTGGACGATCGTCACGACCGAGCCGGAGCTCGGCTACCGGGTCGAGCTCGTGGTCGCGGCCGGGCACGATCACGCCGTTTGGGAGGACGTCCCGATCGTCGACGAGATCGACCGGGTCCCGGAACTGGCGCTGCGGGCTGGGGCGAGCGGGCTGATGATCGTGACCAGCGCCCTGTCCAGGCCAGAGATCCAACAGGTTCTCGGGGCGGCGGCGGAAGCGGGGCTCCACGTTCAGTTGTGGCCGGGCCTGAAGGGTGTCGCCAGTAGGAGACTCCGCTCATTTCCGATCTCGGGTGAAGCGGCGTTCTATGTCGAATTCCCTTCCGCCTCGCGATCGGACCGAGCGCTCAAGCGGACAGTTGACCTGACGGTGTCGGTGCTGGCTCTCCTGGCCGCCGCCCCTGTCATGCTCGTGGCTGCTGCGCTGGTCAAGGTGCAGGACGGCGGGCCGGTGCTGTTGCGCCAGCCACGTGTCGGACGAGACGGCGCCACGTTCACGCTCTTCAAGTTCCGGACCATGGTCCAGGATGCCGAGGGCCTGCTCTCAGAGCTGACCCTGCTCAACGAGCGAACCGACGGGCCGCTCTTCAAAGTGCGCTCGGATCCCCGGGTGACGCCGATCGGCCGGCTCCTCCGTGCCACCAGCATCGACGAGCTTCCGCAGCTGTTCAACGTTCTCATCGGGACCATGAGCCTGGTCGGGCCGCGCCCGGCCCTCGTCGACGAGGTCGCCAAGTTCGACGAGGAGTCGCTGCGGCGGCTGACGGTCCTGCCGGGCATCACCGGTTTGTGGCAGATCGAGGCGCGCGACAACCCCTCGTTCCACGCCTATCGACGGTTCGACCTCCTGTACGTGGACAACTGGTCGATCGGGCTGGACATCTCGATCCTCATGGCGACGGGGCCCGTGGTCGTCGAACACGCGTTGAGGGCATTGGGGCATTCGCTCATGCGAAACAACAGTGAGCGTCCGCTCCCATGAGAGACGAGGCCACGGCCTGCCCACTCCCGCCATACCCATCTGTTTCCGGGGTGCGACGGTGGCGTTGACAACGTCAACCGGGGTGGACTGGATCAACCGGCGGGAGGCCGGACGCGTCAACCTGCTGGGAGTGAGGATCGACGGTCTGAGCCAAGCGGCGATCGTCGAGCACGTCCTGGGCAGCCTCGAAAATGGCAACGGCGGTTGGCTGATCACCCTGAACGTGGACATCATGCGCAGGCTGTTCCGAAACCCGGTCTTGCGCATGCTCGCCGATCGGGCCGACCTCGTCGTGGCCGACGGCACGCCGATCGTCTGGGCCTGTCGCATCCTCGGCTCGCCTGTCGCCGAGCGGGTCGCCGGCGCCGACCTCGTCGTCGCGCTCAGCGAGGCGGCCGCGCCGGGACGGCGCTCTGTGTTCGTTCTGGGCGGCGACCCGGGAGTGGCCGAAGAGGCCGGGCACCGTTTGTGTGCCGCGTCTCCCGGCCTTGACTTTCGCGGTGGGTATTGCCCGCCGTGGGGCTTCGAAAGGTCCGAGCAGGCCATGCAGGGCATCATCGAGGCCCTGGCCCAGGCGGCACCGGACATCGTCTACTGCGGCCTCGGCTTTCCCAAGCAGGAACGGCTCATCCTCAAGCTGAGGGAGCTCTTTCCCCACACCTGGTTCATCGGCTCGGGCGCAAGTCACGTCTTCGTCGCCGGTCAATTCCCGAGGGCACCCCGATGGATGCAGCGCAGCGGTCTGGAGTGGCTGCATCGTCTCTGGCAAGAGCCCGAACGACTGTTCCGGCGTTACCTGTTGGACGATGCTCCCTTTGCTCTTTGGTTGCTTGCTGGCTCGCTTCTGTGCCGATGCGTGCCCAAGGACTCTCGACTCAGCCCGGCTCGGAACCGGATGCGAGCTCCCGCTGGTGAAGACACCGATTGGCCCGGTGACGATGTGGTCCCGATGGGAAATGGCCACAACCACAACGGCAATGGCAGCGGCAGCGGCAATGGCAACGGGAAACACAGGAGAGCACCCGGTCCCACAGCGGTGGGCAGGCGCTTCCAGGCGATGCCGCAGTGGAGCCCAGATGACGACGCCTGAGACAGCCCACGGCATCGGGATGGCCGTCATCGGCGCCGGCTACTGGGGTCCGAACCTGGTCCGGAACATCTCCGGCTCAGCAGCATGCGACCTTCGCTGGGTCTGTGACCTCGACGTGTCGCGGGCCCGAGGAGCGGTCGGCCGGTACAGCACCATCGGGGTCACCGACGACATCGAGGACGTGCTGCGCGACCCGAACGTCCAAGCGGTGGCGGTGGCCACCCCTGCCCACACCCACGCCGAGGTGGCGCTGGCCTGCCTCGAGGCAGGCAAGCACGTCCTGGTGGAGAAACCCTTGGCGTGGACTGTCGCAGAGGGCGAGAAGCTCGTCGATGCGGCGGCAGACCTGGGCCTGGTCCTCATGTGCGACCACACCTACTGCTACACGCCGGCGGTCCAGGAGATCCGGCGCCTGGTGCGTGAAGGCGAAGTGGGGGACATCCACTACGTCGACTCGGTGCGGATCAACCTCGGGCTGCTCCAGCCTGACATCGACGTGTTCTGGGACCTCGCTCCCCACGACCTGGCGATCTTGGATGTGGTCCTCCCCGCGCAGTCGCGTCCGGTAGCCGTGTCCGCGCAAGGTGCTGACCCTCTTGGCACCGGGTTCGCCTGTGTCGGATACCTGACCTTGCGACTCGAAGGCGGCGGCGTGGCCCATACACACGTGAACTGGCTCAGCCCCACGAAGATCCGGACCACCATCATCGGGGGCTCCGAGCGCATGGTGGTCTGGGATGACCTCAACCCGTCACAACGACTGTGTCTCTATGACAAGGGCGTCGACATCGTGGACGGGTCGTCCTCCGAGAGCGCCGAGGTCCGGCGGGACCGCACCGTGTCCTATCGCTCGGGAGACCTGAGCGCGCCGACGCTCTCGGAGAGAGAAGCCCTCTCCGCCGTCATCGAAGAGTTCGTGGCGTCGATCCGTGAGGGCCGAGCCCCGCTGACCGACGGCCGCGCCGGCCTCCGAGTCCTGCAGATCCTCGAAGCCGCCACGGTGAGCATGCGCCAGGACGGCGCCACCATCCCCCTGGTCCATGGAGTCGAGCATCACCACTGACCGCGCGGCCGGCCGGCCGGCTGTTCGCCGAGGGGTGTTGAACACCAGGTCGAACGGAGGCCCCGAGGAGGGCAGCGGATGCTCGGCTCATGTATCACGGGATGTATCACGGGATGTATCACGGGATGTATCACGGGATGTATCACGGGATGTATCACGGGATGTCCGTGGCGCTCCGTTCCCTGACCAGTTGGGGGCGCCAAAAGGGTTCCTCCGAAGTGAGTACCCATGGATGTGCGG
>JARLGQ010000056.1 GCA_031292675.1 Acidimicrobiales bacterium | reverse complement strand
GACGTCAGGCTGCCACACCGAACCTCCTTCGACAACCTCGACGCCGCACCTATGGTGGGTAGCGTGTCTAGCGGGGGCCGATGATCTACTTCGCCACCGTGCACGTGGGGTCGCCGCGCTGGATCGACATCCAGCTCGGCTTCCTCAAACGCAACATCTCGGAGCCGTACTCGGTCTACGCCAACCTCGAGGGCGTGCCCGGCCGGTACGAGGACCGCTTCGACCGGGTCGTCCCCGCCGCGGGGGAGCACCCCGGCAAGCTGAACCTGCTGGCGGCCGAGATCGCGGCGGGTGCCCGGCCCGACGACATCGTCGTCTTCCTCGACGGCGACGCCTTCCCCATCGCCGATCCCATGCCTGTCGTCCGCACTGCGCTCGACACCACCGCCCTGGTCGCCGTGCGCAGGGACGAGAACGCCACCGATCGCCAGCCCCATCCGTCGTTCTGTGCCGTCCGGGTCCGCGACTGGGAGCGCCTGCACGGCGACTGGTCGCCAGGGCATTGCTGGGAGGCCACCGACGGGCGCCTGGTCACCGACGTGGGGGGGAACCTCCTGCGGGCGCTCGAACGCAGCGGTGACTCGTGGACCCCGTTGCTGCGGAGCAATCGCGTCGACCTCCATCCGCTGTGGTTCGGGGTCTACGGCGGCATCGTCTACCACCACGGCGCCGGCTTCCGCTGGGCCGTCGGCCGCGTCGACCTGGCCGACATCCCGCGCCTGCACACCAGGGCCAAGCACGTTCCGGGGGTGGGCCGGGCCCTTCGCTACCTGAACCGGGCCCGGGCCCAGCGCTTCCACGCCCGCACCGCGGTCAACGCCGGGCGCCAGCGCGACGAGCTCCTGGCCAGGATCGAGCGTGATCCGGAGTTCTTCCGGGAACTGGTGTGAGTGCGTCCCGGGAGCCGGGCGTGAGCCCCGAACGGCTGTGGATCGTGTGCCCGAGCTACACCGACGTGGTCGCCTTCACGATGCTGCGCAAGCGCGTCCTCGAGGTGGTGCAGAGCGAGCGCCTCGAGCGGCCCGTGCACTTCGTCGTGGTCGACGACACGGGGGGCAACGACGACGAGGTCGAGGACCTGCGCCCCCTCGACGACGTGCAGGTGGTCACGCCGCCGTTCAACCTTGGCCACCAGCGGGCCCTCGTGTACGGATTGCGGACCGTCGCACCACAGCTCGGGGACGCCGATCTGGTCGTCACCATGGACGCGGATGGAGAGGACCGGCCCGAGGACCTCCCCCGCCTGCTGGCGCCGCTGCTCGACGCCCCCGCCTCGCGCCAGATGCTGTGCGTGGCCCGCCGCACCCGACGACGCGAGTCGTTGCGCTTCAAGGTCATGTACTTGTTCTTCCGGCTCCTGTTCCGCGTCCTGACGGGCCAGACCGTGCGCAGCGGGAACTACGCCGCCTACCGTGGCGGGCTGGCCCGGCGCATGCTCCGGCACCCGTATTTCGACCTCTGCTACTCCGCGTCGCTGGTCAGCCTGGACGTGGCGGTGACGCCGGTCCCCTGCCCGCGCGGTGAACGCTACGCGGGCCACTCCCGGATGAACTCGTTCCGGCTGTTCATGCACGGACTGCGCATGCTCATGCCCTTCACCGACCGGATCGCGGTGCGGGCCCTGGCCGCCTTCTCGGTCGTCTTCGGCCTGGGCGTCGCCGGGTCCCTGGCGGTCGTGGCCGTCCGGTTGTTCACCACGGCCGCCATTCCGGGATGGGCGACGACATCGTTGATCAGCATCGTGATCCTGTCGTTTCTGGCGCTGAGCAATTTCATCGTGCTCTTCGTGGTGTTCTCCCATTCCCGGGGGCTCTCCATGGCCGGCCTCGAGGAAGAGCCGGGCGCAGAGCCTGAAAGGGGCGCTCGAGACCCGTCGTCGCCACGAGACTGACGCGTCGGGCACCGCCTTCGGTGCCGACGGGCCGATACGGTGTTCGGGTACCTTCTCGGGGCTCCCGCACGTGGGTCCAGAGGCTCAATTCCGGGTCGGATCTGCGAGGATGTGTGGTGGCAGTGCGGGGGGAGGAGCGTCACAGCGCCATGGGTGGACCGACGACGTCCGGGTCGAAGGCTGCCTGGCGCGGGCGGTGGGGCGACCGGTGGCCCGAGGCCCTGGGGGTGCTGTGGGTCGTGGCGGCGGCCGGAGCGGTCATGGTGCCGGCCCTCGTCCATGGCCAGTCCCTCGGCCCTTACAACGAGCTGTCGGGATTCGGGTTCTCGTCGACGCCGGGGGCCGTGTTCCAAGCCGGTCGGGCCAGCGACCAGCTCGAGCAGATGATCCCGTGGACGCACCTGGCGTGGACCCAGGTGCACCACGGACAGCTGCCCCTGTGGAACCCCTACAGCGCACTGGGAATGCCGCTGGCGTTCAATTGGCAGGCGGCGGCCTTCAGCGTGCCCGCCCTCGTCGGCTACCTGTTCCCCTTGCACCTCGCCTACACGGCGCAGGTGCTCGTCACTCTGGTGATCTCCGGCACCGGCGTCTACGTCCTGGCGCGGGTCCTGCGCTGCGGAGCCCTGGCTGCGGCCTTTGCCGGAACGGTGTTCGAGCTCAGCGGGGCGTTCATGTTCTGGCTGGGCTGGCCCCTCGACGGGGTGATCTCGTGGGCCGGCTGGTTGTTCGCGGCTGCCATTCTCGTCATCCGGGGCACGCACCGTGCCCGTGACGTCGTGTTCCTCGCCTTGGCGGTGGCGTTCGCCGTGTACGCCGGCCAGCCCGACGCCCTGGCCGTGCTGGCGGTGGGGTTCGCCGTGTTCCTCGTGGTCCTGTTCGTGCACCGGGCGCCGAGGTTGGGGGGAACGGGGCCGATCATGCGGTGCGTGGTCGACCTCGGGCTGGGCTCGATCGCCGGCGTCGCCCTGGCCGCTCCGATGGCGCTGCCGGCATTCCAGCTCACGCGCCTGTCGACGCGCGTCGTGGCCGGCCACGCCTTCACCGGCGACAACGCCTTCGCCTTCTCCTACGTGCAGCACTTCCTGTTCCCGGGCCTGAACGGTTTCCCCGTG
>JARLGQ010000055.1 GCA_031292675.1 Acidimicrobiales bacterium | reverse complement strand
GGTGGGGTGGGGGGGGGTTGGGCCGCCGTCGCCGGCGACACCGTGGCCGAGGTGCTCGAGCTCCCCGAGCCCGGTGCCGACGAGCTGGTCGCCGACGTCGTCTCGCCCGGCGTGGTGCTCGAGGCTCCCACGCGCCGTGGGCACCCCGAGATGAGCGTCCGCTCCGCCATCACCCTCGCCCTCGACGAGGCCCTGGAGGACGACCCCCGGGTGGTGCTGCTCGGGGAGGACATCTCCGACAACGGGGTGTTCGGCGTGACCAAGGGCCTCGCCGCCAAGCACGGCGCCGACCGGGTCCGAGACACGCCCATCTCGGAGCAGGCCATCGTGGGTGCGGCGGTGGGTGCCGCCCTGGGGGGCCTGCGCCCCGTGGCCGAGATCATGTTCATGGACTTCCTGGGCCTGTGCCTGGACCAGCTCGCCAACCACGCCGCCAAGCTGCGCTACATGTCGGGCGGCGTGACTGCGGTCCCCATGGTCCTGCGCACCGCCGTGGGGGGCGGGCTCCAGGTGGGCGCCCAACACTCGCAGATGCTCGAGGCATGGCTCACCCATGTCCCGGGTCTCAAGGTGGTCGTCCCGAGCACAGCGTCCGATGCCCGCGGCCTGTTGGCCTCGTGCATCGCCGACGAGGACCCCTGTGTGTTCATCGAGCAGGTCGTCCTGCTCTCGAAGAAGGGCGCCCTCGACGACGAGCCCGTGCCCTTGGGCGTGGCCGACGTCAAGCGCCCCGGAAGCGACGTCACCGTGGTCACCTACGGTCGTCAGGTCCACGACGCCATCTCCGTGGCCGACGCCCTGGCGCCCAAGGGTGTCGACGTCGAGGTCCTGGATCTCCGATCTCTCGTGCCTCTGGACGAGGCGGCGGTGTTGGAGTCGATCGGTCGTACCCGCCGGGCGGTGGTCCTGCACGAAGCCGTGGTCACGGGCGGCTTCGGGGCCGAGCTCGCGGCCGGGATCTCCGAGGCCCTCTTCGGCCGGCTGGTGGCGCCGGTCCTGCGCGTCGGCGCCGTGCCCGCCCCGCTGCCCTACGCGCGTGGGCTCGAGCGTCTCGCCCTCCCCGGTCCCGAACGACTGCTCGAGGCCATCGAGTGGGTCATGGCCTCCGACGCCTGAGATCCCGTGCTGCTCCGGCTCCCGAAGATCGGCATGGAGATGACCGAAGCCGTGCTGTCGACCTGGTTGGTCGAGGACGGCGCCACGGTGGACAAGGGGCAGGCGCTCTACGAGATGGAGACCGACAAGGTCATCAACGAGATCGAGAGCCCCGCTCCGGGACGGTTGCGCCGGATCGCCGAGGAGGGCGTCACCTACCAGGTGGGTGACCCCGTGGCCGAGATCACCGAGGTCTGATTCCGGGCCGCGGGGCGGCCGGGGCGGCGGGAGCTCAGGCGGGGCCGGGCGGAGCCTGGAGCAACGACGGAGTGAACAGCACCGGTCTCCCCGCGTCGCGGCGCTTGGACTCGTGCATGGCCGTCTCGGACTTCGCCACCAGCGAGTCGGCATCGGTGTCGGACCCGCTCGACCAGGCCACGCCGATGCTCGCCCGCGACCCGATCCGGGCCTTCTTGAGCTGGACCTCGTGGCTCAGCGACTCCGCGATCCGGATAGCGGTACGCACCGCTTCGGCCGCGGTGGCGACGCCGGGGCACACGACGAGGAACTGGTCGCCTCCCATCCTGCCCACGATGTCGTCCTCGCGCACTGCACCGCGCAACCGCCGTGCCACCACGCCCAGGAATTCGTCCCCGGCGTCGTGGCCCTGGCCTTCGTTGAGCTCCTTGAAGTGGTCGAGGTCGACGAAGATCGCCGCCGGCCTGTTCCATTCGTCGGAGCCCGCCAGCATGGCCTGCAGGGCCGCCACCGTGGAGACGCGGTTGTGGCAACGGGTGAGGGTGTCGAAGGTGGCGCGCAGGTGCCGCTCGTCGCGCGTGCCGAGCGACTCGGCACCGTCGGTCACACACACGACGGCACCCGTGACCTCGCCGTCGTCGCCGATGAGCGCCCTCAGGTGCAGCGTGCACGAGCGCACCCGGGTGTCGCCGGCCCGGGGAGGGCGCAGAGCGACGTCGACGTCGCAGTCCAGCCCGTCGCGCAGGACGGCGTCGAAGGTCGTCTCGGCCAGGGGCCGGTCCCGGTCGAGGACCGTCGCCAGCAGGTCCTCGAGCGTCGTGGCGCGGGCGGACCCCAAGATGTCGTCGAGGCGGTCGTTGGCGTAGACGACACGTCCCCGCGCGTCGACCTGGAGCACGCCGACCGGCACGGCCTCGCCCAGCCGTCGCAGCAGCAGCTCCTGCGTCCGGAGCGCCTCGGTGACGGTCTCGAGCTCGGTCTTGGCCCCCGGGTCGAGCTCCCCGTCACCGTGCACCTCAGGGGTATCGACGTGTTCCCCCCCGGCGTTGAGGTCTCGGGCCCGGGCCCACCTGCCGGCGGGTCCCGGAGGCAGGCCTCCCGGCCCGGCGCCGGGACCGTGGGATCCCCCGGAGGACGAGGAATGTCCTGGTCCTGAGCCTCTATCAAGTTCGGGCGGGAAATTCCGAAATTCGGTGTGGTGTCCCCTGCTCCCCGAACCCGCTCGCTGGCGCGGTTGTTCGTCACCTACGCGGCCATCACCGCCGTGCCGGTGATCCTGCTCGGCGTGGCCCTCGGGTTCAGCTACCGCAACGACGCCCGGCAGAGCGGCGTGGCCGAAGGCCGGTCCGAGGCGCAGGTCGTGGCGAAGACGGCCGTGGAGCCGCTCCTCGACGGGCGGCCCCTCAGCCAGGGGCTCTCTCCGGCAGAGCGGACCGCCATGAGCCGCCTGGTCAAGCGGGCGGTGGGCGACCACGACATCCTCCGCCTGCGCCTGCAGTCCGTGTCGGGCCACGTCGTCTACTCCGACGACGGATCGGGATTCACCAAGGAGGTCGACGACGAGGCCGTCGGGGCTGCCCACGGCCAGATCACCGCAAAGCTCACGCACCTGAACGCCGACAGCGACGACGTCGGCCTGCCCCTGGGCCCGCAAGCCGTCGAGGTCTACCTGCCCCTCACGGCGGGATCCCCCGAGCACGTCGTGGGGGTGTTCGAGGTGTACCTGCCGTACGCGCCCATCGCCGAGGACGTGGGCGCGGGCCTGCACACGCTGTACCGCGACCTCGCCCTGGGCCTCGGCGCCCTGTACATCGTGCTGTTCCTCATCTCGGTCTCGGTGAGCCGCCGCCTGCGCCAGCAGGTCAAGGAGAACAAGTTCCTGGCCGAGCACGACCCGCTCACGGAGCTGCCCAACCGCTCGTTGTTCCACCAGCGTGCCCAGGAGGCGGTGGTGCGAGCCGTGCGGGGGGACTCGCGTGCTGCCATCGCCATCGTGGACCTGGACCGGTTCAAGGAGGTCAACGACACCCTCGGGCATGAGAGCGGCGACCAGCTCCTGACGCTGCTGGCCCAGCGCCTCGCCGACCACACGCGGCCCCAGGACGCCGTGGCACGCCTGGGCGGAGACGAATTCGGGCTCATCCTGTCCGAGGTCGGTGACGCCGAAGAGGTGCTGCGCCGGCTGCGCGACATCATCGAGCGCGAGGTCGAGGTGAGCGGTCTCCCGTTGTCGGTCGAGTCGAGCATCGGGTACGTCATCTCTCCCGACGACGGCATCGACGTGGACGACCTCCTCCAGCACGCCGATGTCGCCATGTATGTCGCCAAGGCCCAGCACGTCGGTGTGGTGCGCTACGACGCGCGCCACGACCACTACGACGCCGTCAACCTCGGCCTCATCGCCGAGCTGCGTCGTGCCATCGACGCCGGCGAGCTGGTCATGCACTACCAGCCCAAAGCTTGCCTCGAGGACGGGCGGGTGGAGGCCGTCGAGGCCCTGGTGCGCTGGCAGCACCCCACGCTCGGCCTGTTGTACCCGGACCGGTTCATCCCCCTGTGCGAGCAGACGGACCTGATCGACCGGCTCACGACCCATGTCCTGCGCACGGCGCTCACCGACGTCCGAGACCTCGGCGACGTGTCGGTGTCGGTCAACGTGTCGGCCCGGACCCTGGGACGGGGACGGTTCGCCGAGCAGGTCATCGCCGTGCTCGAGGAGCTCGGGGTCCCTCCCCGGCGCCTGATCGTCGAGATCACCGAGACGTCCCTGCTCACCGACCCCCCGCGGGCCGCGGCGGTGCTGGCCCAGCTCGACGCGGTGGGTGTCCGGGTGAGCCTCGACGACTTCGGCATCGGGCAGACGTCTCTCGGCTACCTGTCCTCGCTGCCGGTCCACGAGCTCAAGATCGACAAGAGCTTCGTCCTGGACATGCTGGCCAACCCGGCCCACGCCGCCATCGTGCGCTCCATCGTGGACCTGGGCCACAACCTGAACCTGCGGGTCGTGGGCGAGGGGGTGGAGACCGACGCGGTCTTCGCCACGTTGCGCGACGCGGGCTGCGATCTCGCCCAGGGGTACCTGCTGGCCAGGCCCATGCCCGTCGACCAGCTGCGCCTGTGGCTGTCGACGACGTCGCAACCGACGACACACGCGGTCTGATCCCCGCACCACGACACGCCACCGGGTCGCCTCGTCGCCACGTCGCCACGTCGCCACGTCGACCCCGACGCGGATCGTCGGCATGCCATCCTGGGCGGGGCGCTCCACCGGCGCGCCCCGATGAGGAGGGTGCCGTGTCGTGGTCCTGGAGTGGACAGCTGGCCGGGAGGATCGACGAGCACGTCGTGACCTCGGCCGCCCTCGCCGGGAACCCGCTGGGCGATCCGGTGCAGCGCCCCCTGTGGGTGTACGTGCCGCCCGGCTACGACCACAGCGACCGGCGTCTGCCGTCGGTCTACGTGATCCAGGGCTACACCGGGTCCCTGGCCATGTGGGGCAACCGGGAGGCTTTCCGGCGGCCTTTCCCCGAGACCGCCGACGCGCTGTTCGCCTCGGGCCAGGCCCCTCCGTGCATCGTGGTGTGGGTCGATGCCTGGACCGCGTACGGAGGATCCCAGTTCGTGGACTCTCCGGGGACGGGCCGCTACCACACCTATCTGTGCGAGGACGTCGTCCCGTTCGTGGACGCGCGCTATCGCACCCTCGACTCCGCCGCCCACCGCGGCATCCAGGGGAAGTCGAGCGGTGGCTTCGGGGCCATGATCACACCCATGCTGCGTTCCGACCTGTTCGGCGGTCTCGCCACCCATGCCGGGGACGCGCTGTACGAGTGCTGCTACATCCCCGAATTCCCCAAGGCGGTGCGGGCACTGCGCGACTGGGGTGGTGACATCGGCGCCTGGTGGCAGGACTTCCGCAGCCGGCCCGCCTTCACCCGTTCCGAGGACCACACGCTCCTCATGATGCTCGGCGTGGCCGCCTGCTTCTCCTCCGACGACGACGGGAGCCCGGTGCTGCCCTTCGACCCCACCACCGGGCGCCTGCGCGACCAGGTGTGGGAACGCTGGCTGGCGTGGGACCCGGTGCGGATGGTCCGGGCCCACGCCGACGCGTTGCGGTCACTACGGGCGGTGTGGATCGACGGCGGGACCCATGACGAGTGGTACCTGGACCTCGGCGCCGTCGCCTTCCGGGACGCGCTGGCCGAGATCGGGGTGACCGATGTGCACTTCGAGCTCTTCGACGGCACCCACGGCGGGACCAGCTGGCGCTATCCGCTGTCGCTCGCCTACCTGGCCGAGCGCCTCACGCCGGTCACGAGCTGAAGAGCTGCTCCACGAGGTTCGCCACCAGGCCGCCCACGAGGGCTTCGCAGAGATCCGACGCGATCGTCGTCCCCACGTGCTCGCTCACCTCGCCATTGCGCCTCGACGGGCCCACCGCCACCTTGATGCGGACGAAGTCGCACCCTTCGGTGGCCGTGAGGGTCAGCTTGCCCGGGCCCCGGTCACCGAATCGGGCGATCCACAACGCGAGGTCGAAGCTGCGCGGCACGCGCACCGGTTCGTCGCGCAGGGTCTCGGTCACTCGCGCCTCGAGGCCCCATTCCTGGAGCATCTCGGCACTGCACTCGAGGACCGGACGGAGATCTTCTTGGCACATCTGGCGCACGGCGTCGAACGACGCCCCGGACTGGGCGCGTTCGGCATCCTGGCGGGCCTGGCGGGCGGCGTCCCCCGAGAGGCCGGACGAGACCACGAGGTCGATGCGGGCCTGCCACAACTGGTCGCCCGCCCCGAGGCC
>JARLGQ010000054.1 GCA_031292675.1 Acidimicrobiales bacterium | reverse complement strand
GGCGCCGGGCTCGGCGACGGCGCGGGCCAGCCGACGGCCCGCGGCCCGCCGGTCACCGACGGCTCCCTTCTTGAGCCCACCGTGCTCGGTGGTGACGAGGAGGACGGAGGCTCCCCGGTCGACGAGCGCCACCACCGTCGCCATGGCCCGCTCGGCCATCCGCTCGGCGGCGTCGCGGTCGGCGGGCAGTCGGATCTCCAATGTGACGGGCTCGGCGGCCGGCCCCTCCATCTCGCGCACCATCAGCTCCCCGCTGTGGGCGGTGGCGGGCCAGTGCACCCAGCGTCGGTGGTCCCCCGGACGGTAGGGGCGGACGCCGCGGGGCTCGCCGATCTGGACCGAGGAGTGCAGCACCCCGCCCCCCGCCGTGTCCTCCCGTCCTCCGGGTAGCGGCAGCGGGCGGCCCAGCCTCGGCCCGATGTGGAGCACCCGGGGCAGCTCGACCACGACGGTCTTGCGCCACCACAGCAAGCCGAAGGGTGCGGCCGTCGCCACCTCGAGGAGGACGTGGTCGTGCAGGCCGCGGCAGTTGGGGATGAGGGTGAGCGGCTGTGCCGTGCCGTAGCCCGTGCTGGTTCGGTGTCGGTCCCCGGTCCCCCGGAGCGTCCCGGCGCCGGGTGTTCGGTACGGCCCGACGAATGCCTCGGGCCCGGGAGGGTCCAGGGGCCGGACGCGCAGCCGGCTGTTGGACGTGGCCGCCAGCTCCACCGGCAGGCCGGCGGTCCCGTCGGCGGGGGACTCTGCGATCGCCACCCGGGCCCGGGCGGCCGCCACGGCCGGAGCGACCTGGCCGACGGCGAGGATGCCGGCGAGGATGTCGCCCACGGCTTGCACCCATCCGGCCCCGCTGTTGTGGGCGACGAGCCCCCACGCCAGGAGCACGCCCGCGCAACTGGCCAACGGGACCAGAAAGTGGACGGGACGGATGAAGCGGCGCCGGCGGAGGGGATCGCCGGTCGGGGTTTCCCGACCGGCCCGAGCGGTCATGGACGGGGCGTAGGCGTGACCTCGAGCAGGCCCCGGACCACGGCGACGCCCTGTTCGACACCTTCGTCGGTGAGGAGCCGGTGCGCGAGGCACGCCACGGCGACCGCCTTGACGTCGTCGGGGGTGACGAACGATCGCGCCGACAGCACCGCGTGCGCCTGGGCGGACCGGATGAGCCAGATGGCGGCGCGCGGGCTCGCACCCAGCCGGACGCCCGCCGCGTTGCGGCTGGCGCGGCACAGCGCCACCGCGTAGGCGGCCACGCTGGGCGCCAGTTCGACCGACTCGGTGGCGCGTTGTGCCTCGAGCCACTCCTGGGTCGTGCACACCGGTCGCAGCTCGCCGAGGGCGAACTTGCCCCCACCGTGCTGGACGAGCCGTTCCTCGGTGTCGGAGTCGGGGTAGCCGATGGCCGTCGCCAGGGCGAACCGGTCGAGCTGGCTCTCGACGAGAGGGTACGTCCCGAGCTGGGAGAAGGGGTTCTGGGTGGCGATGACGAGATGCGGACGGGGAAGCGGCCACGACTCGCCGTCCACGCTCACCTGCTGCTCCTCCATGGTCTCGAGCAGGGCGGCCTGGGTCCGGGGCGGGGTGCGGTTGAGCTCGTCGACGAGCACGACGTGTGCGAACACGGGGCCGGGCCGGAACTCCCACGTGCTGGTGTCGGGCGCGAACACCGACACGCCGGTCACGTCGGAGGGCAGCAGGTCGGGATGGCCCTGGACCCGCGACAGCTCTGCGCCCAGTGACGAGGCCAGGGCGCGCGCCAGCACGGTCTTGCCCACCCCCGGGACGTCCTCGATGAGGAGGTGCCCTCCTGACAGCGCCGCCATGGCTGCGGCCGTCAGCGCCTCCGGAGTGCCGAGCAGGACCCGGCTCAGGTTGTCGACGAGGGACCGTCCCAGGGCGATGGCCTCGTCTATGGGGACGGCCGAGGCGGTGGAGCCGGGCGAGTCGGCCGAACGGTGACGACCGGCCGGACCGGGAGCCGCCGAACGAGGACCGCCGTCTGGCCCCGGGTGGCCGTCGAGGATGTCGATGTCGGGCACGAGCTCCGCGCGCAGGCTCCCCGCCACGCTCACGACGCGGTCGGTGGGCGCCTCGCGCTCCCCGGAGTGGGCGGGCTCCATCAGGTCCACGTTATCGGCACGTTCGCGGCCGAACTGAACGCGTTACCAGGGACGATGCCGGGGTTCAGAACTCGAGCGCCGTCAGCTCGGGCACCGTGGCCCGGGCCCGTTCGCGTGCCGCCAGCCAGCGGGAACGGGTGGTGGCACGCTTGAGGTCGGTCACGCCGGGCTCCACGACGGCCGAGGGGCTCCACGCTGCGGCGACGTCCTCCTCGTCGGCCCACACCCCGAGGGCGATGCCGGCCAGGTAGGCGGCACCGAGGGTGGTGGCCTCGGTGACGGGCGAGATCTCGACCGGCCGGCCCAGCGCGTCGGCCAAGGCGCCCACGAAGGTGGGGTTGGCGGACATGCCGCCGTCGACGCGCAGGGTCTCGACGGTCATGGCCGTGTCGGCCTCGGCCGACTCCAACAGGTCCGCGCCGCGGTGGGCCACGCCCTCGAGCACGGCGCGCACCATTTCGGGTCGCCCCGTGCCGCGCGTGATCCCCACGAAGGTCCCGCGCGCCCCGAAGTCCCACACCGGGGCGCCGAGCCCCAGCAGCGCCGGGACGAACCACACGTCGCCGGTGTCGGCGCAGGCGGCGGCGACACGATGCGAGTCCGCGGCCGTGTCGATGATGCCGAGGTCGTCGCGCAGCCACTCCACGCACATGCCGGCCGAGAGCATGACGGCCTCCACGCCCCAGGTCTTGTGGCCGGCGCGTTGCCACGCCACGATCGGGAAGGTGCCGGCACCGCCGCGTCGGGCGAATCCGGGGCGCAGCGCACCCACGCACAGGTCGAGCATGCCCCCCGTCCCGAACGTGGCCTTCGCCAGGCCCGGGCGTGTGCAGCCCTGCCCGACGAGTGACGCCTGCTGGTCGCCGGCGATGCCGCAGATCACCGGAGCGCCCGGCAGTGCCGCCGCCTCTCCGACCGCGCCCGACGAGTCCACGATGGTGGGCAGCACGCCGCGGGGGATGCGAAGGGCCTCGAGCATCGTGTCGTCCCAGTCGGCTCCGTCGGCGGCCAGCAATCCGGTGATGCCGGCGTTGGTGGCGTCGGTCACGTGGAGCGTGCCACCCGAGAGGGTCCAGGCCACCCAGGTGTCCACGGTGCCGAAGCACAGGTCGCCGGTCCGGTCGGGATCGGCCAGGTCGAGGAGCATGGAGGCCTTCGTGGCCGACTCGTTGGGCGCCACCCGGATGCCCTGGTCCCGGAGCACCAGGCAGGTGCCCACCGTGCGGAGGTCCTGCCAGCCGATGCCTGGCCCGACGGGCTCTCCCGTCCGGCGGTCCCACACCACGGTCGATCCTCGCTGGTTGGCGATCCCCACGCCCCCGACGGGCCCGCTCGCCGACAGGGTGGCTCCGGCCACTTCGAGCACGGCCGACGCCATGGCGCCCGCGTCGAATTCGACGAACCCCGGCGCCGGGGAAGACGGCAGCACCTCGACATAGTGGACGTGGTCGATGGTTCCGTCCGCGCCGACCACGCCGGCCCGCACGCCCGAGGTCCCCACGTCGACCACGAGGATGGCGGTCACGGCCAGAGGACCTCACCGAAGGGCGAAGGGAGGCCGAGCTTTCCCGGGTTGAGGATCCCCCGGGGGTCGAGGCTGTCCTTCAGGCCGACGAGGACGTCGAAGCCGCCGCCGAGGGCCTCGGCCATGAAGCGGCCCCGGTTGATGCCGACTCCGTGGTGGTGGCTGATGGCCCCCCCACGGGCGCGCACCGCGTCCATCACCACTCGCCACGCGGAGGTGTAGTACCGCTCGGCCCATGCGTCGGCTTTGGCGTCGGCCCCGGTGTCCCCCGCTCCCACCGCCGGATCTGCCGGTCCCGGCGCGCTCGACGCCTCCTCGGGCATGCGACCGGCGAAGGTGAAGTAGAGACAGGCGCCGTCGACATAGGCATGGCTCTGGTGGGCCGACGCCGCCAGGGTGCCTTCGAGCTCGAGGAGCGACGACACGCAGGTGTCGTAGAGCGTGGGCAGTGTCGACCAACGCGCTGCGATCTCGATGGTGTCGACCACGATCCCGGCGCGATACAGCGGCGCCAGGGCCGAGACGTCGTTCCTGTGCCCCAGCCATCGCTCCACGACGTTCTCGTCCAGAGCCACGGCCCCCGCCGCCGCGCACTCGTCGTCGACGATCCGCAGCGTGGCATCCAGGATCGCCCCGTCGGCCTCGTCGAGGACGACGAGCGCGCTCTGTTCTTCGTGCTCGAAGTTCCGCGCCGACTCGGAGTGGTCGTAGAGCCGGAGCACGGCCGGGGTGGCGCCGCGCTGCAGGACGCGCCGGCACACCTCGAGCCCTTCGGCGAATCCCCTGAAGGCGTAGGCCCGGCGCCCCTCGGCGGGAGGCAGTGGGTGGAGGCGCAGCTGCGCCTCGGTGATCACACCCAGGACCCCTTCGGACCCGACGAACAATTGGGTGAGGTCCGGTCCCAGCGCGGCGCGCGGCCCCGTGCCCCCGGTCCTGATGACGCGGCCGTCGGCCAGCGCCACCTCGAGGCCGGTGACCATGTCCTCGATCTTGCCGTAACGGGTGGAGTACTGGCCCGCCCCGCGGCACGCCAGCCAGCCGCCGACGGTCGACAGGTCCATCGACTGCGGCCAGTGACCGAGGGTGGTGCCCCGCGCCCGCAGCTCGGCCTCCAGGTCGGGACCGAAGGTCCCCGGCAGCACCTCGGCCACCAGGGACGTGGTGTCGACGTCGACGATGCCCGACAAGCCGCACAGGTCGAGCGACACGCCGCCGAACACCGGGACGCTGGCCCCGCACACCCCGGAGCGACCGGCGACGGGCGTGACCGGTACCCGGGCGTCGTGACACGCGGCCAGCACGGCCGCCACCTGGTCGGCGTCGCCGGGGCGTGCCACCACGGCCGGACGGGCCGGGACGGCGCCGCGCGTGGCCCAGCGGATGGCCAGGGGCCACCAGTCGCGCCCGGCCTCGGCCCGTTCCCCGTCGTCCACCGTGACCTGCGCGCACACGGCCCGCAACCGCTCGAGGAGGTGTTCGCCGACCGGCACGCGCGGTGCCGCGATCCGCTCGGTCACGTCGGCCGCCGGTGGGTCTTTGGTGTTCACCGGGGTGGGGGACGTGCACCGGGGTTCGAGCTCTGGGGGTCGAGCCGGGCGGGGGGTTGGTGGGGGCGCCCCGGGGGGGCCACCGCGGCCGCGTCACGGGCGACGCTCG
>JARLGQ010000053.1 GCA_031292675.1 Acidimicrobiales bacterium | reverse complement strand
TCTCGTGGGGTGTCCCGGTGCCCTGGGACAGCGGGCATGTCTTCTACGTCTGGTACGACGCGCTGATCAACTACCTGACTGTCGCCGGGTACGGCGGCGACCCGGCGACGTTCGCCTCGCGCTGGGGCGCGGCCCACCACCTGATCGGCAAGGACATCCTCAAGTTCCACTGCGTGTGGTGGCCGGCGATGTGCATGGCGGCGGGCATGGACCCTCCGGCGGAGATCTTCGTGCACGGTTACCTGCTCATGGGCGGGCAGAAGCTGGGCAAGACGATGATCGCGGCCGGCCTGGCCGGCGGCGACAGCGGGGCGGCGCTCAAAGTCACCGACGTGTCGCCGCTCGCGCTGGCCGACGACTTCGGGGTCGACCCGCTGCGTTATCACCTGCTGCGCGAGGTGCCGCTCGGCGGGGACGGCGACTTCTCCTACGAGGGCATCGTGGCGCGCTACAACGCGGACCTCGCCAACAACCTGGGCAACCTCGTGTCGCGGGTCACCACGGTCGTTCACTCCAAGTGTGGCGGGGTGGGCCCGGCCTGCAACCCGGCCAGCACGCTCGCACGCGTGGCGTCCGGGGTGCTCGACGAGGCGACGGCGGCCTGGGCCCGCTGGGCTCCGCACGATGCGCTCGAGGAGACGTGGCGGCTCATCGGGTCGGCGAACGCAGAGCTGGAGGCGGCCGAGCCCTGGAAGATGGAGCCGGGGCCGGCCGTCGACGCGGTCCTGGGTGACGCGCTCGAGGTCCTGCGGATCGTCGCCGTCCTCATCGCGCCCGCCATGCCGTCGACGGCGGTGGAGGTGTGGCGCCGGATCGGGGTCGGGGGCGACCCGGTGGCGGCCCGCTTGCCTGACGACGCCATCTGGGGCGGCTACACCGGAGGGTCCGATGTCGTGAAGGGCGACCCCCTGTTCCCGCGGCGCAGGGGCTGACGTGACGGGCTGGTTCGACTCCCACTGCCACGTGCAGGAGGAGTATCTCGGCGGGGACGAGGCCGGGGCAGCCGACCTGGAGCCCGTCCTGACCCGGGCGCGCGAGGCCGGCATCGACCGCCTCGTCTGCATCGGGACGGGGGCGGTCACCTCGGACCAGGCGGTGCGAGTGGCCCGGGCGACCGCAGCCGACGGGTCGACACCCCGGGCCTGGGCGACCATCGGGCGGCACCCGCACGAGGCGAGCGAGGGCGTGGACGAGGTGGCGGCACTGCTGGAGCGCGAGCTGGGCGTGGGCGACGGCGCCGTGGTGGCCGTGGGGGAGTGCGGGCTGGACTACTTCTACGAGCACTCCCCGCGCGCTGCGCAGCGCGCCGCTTTTGCGGCACAGATCGCGCTGGCGCACGCGCACGGCCTCGCACTGGTGATCCACGCGCGGGACGCGTGGGCCGACCTCTTCGATGTGCTCGGCGCCGAGGGCGTCCCCGAGCGCACCGTGCTGCACTGCTTCACGGGCGGGCCCGACGAGGTCGAGCTGTGCCTGCGCGCGGGCATGTACGTGTCGTTCAGCGGCATCGTGACGTTCAAGAACGCAGGCGACGTGCGCGCCGCCGCGGCGCGCTGCCCGCTCGACCGGTTGCTCGTCGAGACGGACAGCCCGTTCCTCGCGCCGGTGCCCCATCGGGGCCGCACGAACGAGCCGTCGTACCTCCCCTTCGTCGGCGAGGCCATCGCCGCCGTGAAGGGCTGCAGCGTCGGCGAGGTCATGGAGCGCTCGGGCATGGCGGCGGCCATGGCGTTCTCCACAGGTAGGTAATTCACGCGCTGTTGTGCGTAATACGAGAACCTCGTGACCAGGGTGTTTGACGTTGATTTTGGCTAAAAATGTCCTCTGAACTGGTAGTTCATCGAAATGTCACGGACCGCATGGTTCGTGACCTGCGGAAATAGCGCGCAAAAAGGTTCCACCACTTTTTGGGTTTGCGTGGGCCGCGATTGGTTATCTAAGTTCTCCAGAAACCCCCCGCCACCCGTGTGTCGGCGCGGGTGCACTGTGTCCCCGAGAAGGGTGGAGCCCTGCGGAACCAGAGCACGAGGGGGAGGCGCCTCGGCGTCGCTGCAATCATTTGCGGCGCGCTCTTCGTCGCGCCTCTCCTGTTGTTGAACGTTAGCGCCGCGTCACGATCGGTGACGACGGCGGGCACCGTGCACGGCGCGCACACGTCGGTCGTGCACCCAGCATCGCTCCTCGACGGTGTGAACCTGCGGTCGCACCTCGTCGCGTACCACGCGCCGGCGACGACCACGACAACGGCCCCGGCGGCGACGACCACGACAACGGCGGCACCCGCGCCGACGACGACCACGACGACTGCCCCGCCACCGACCACGACGACGACGACACCACCACGACCACCACCGACAACGACGACGACGACGGCGCCACCGGCGCCGCCGGCCACGACGAACTCCGAAGCGGGCGAGGCCACCTGGTACTCGGAGGCCCCGTCGGGATTGTGCGCCAGCCCGACCCTGCCCTTCGGGACGGTGCTCACCGTGGTCAACGACGCGACGGGCGCATCGACCGTCTGCACGGTGGACGACCGCGAGGGTGCCGGCTACCCGCGGGTGGTCGACATGTCGCCGGAGGGCTTCTCTCAGATCGCCGACATCGGGCAGGGAGTGGTGGACGTCACAATCTCCTGGTGACCCATTCCGGCGCCGACATCGCCCAGCTGCTGTCGGCGCACGGTCTCCGTCCCAGCAGGGCCCTCGGCCAGAACTTTGTCGCTGACCCCAACACCGTTCGGCGAATCGCCCGGCTCGCCGGCGCCACCGTCGGAT
The DNA here is from genome assembly GCA_031292675.1 of Acidimicrobiales bacterium. Lineage (GTDB taxonomy): Bacteria > Actinomycetota > Acidimicrobiia > Acidimicrobiales > UBA8190 > Chersky-840. The sequence goes on along the minus strand of JARLGQ010000053.1, from coordinate 1,064 downwards.
CCCGGGTGCTCGAGATCGGAGCGGGCCTCGGGTCGCTGACCCTCGCGCTGGCGGAGACCGGGGCCACGGTGGTGGCGCTGGAGACCGATCGGTACCTGATCCCCGTGCTCCGCTCCGTCGTCGAGCCGGCCGGGGTCGAGGTGGTCGAGGGGGACGCCATGACGATCGACCTGGCGGCGCTGCTCGCCGAGCGCGGCGAGGGCCCGTGGAGCCTGGTGGCCAACCTGCCCTACAACGTGGCCACCCCGCTCGTGCTGCGGACCCTCGTCGAGGTTCCCGCGGTGGCCCATCTCATGGTGATGGTCCAGCGGGAGGTGGGCGAGCGCATGGCCGCCGGGGCGGGGGATGACGCCTACGGGGCGGTCTCGGTGCGCATCGCCTATTTCGCCCGGGCCGAGGTGGTGGGCCGCGTGCCCGCCTCGGTGTTCATCCCTCGCCCGAGGGTCGAGTCGGTCCTGGTACGCCTGGACCGGCTGCCTGCCCCTGCCGTGGACCCGGCCATCGTGTCCTACGAGCGGCTGGACGCCGTGGTGCGTGCCGGCTTCGCCCATCGGCGCAAGATGCTCCGACGCTCCCTGGCTGGTGTGGTCGAGCCCGCGGCGTTCGAACGGGCCGGGGTGCGCCCCGACGCCCGGGCCGAGGAGCTCGGGGTGGCGGAGTGGGGGAGGCTGGCGGCACTGTGACGCCCCAAGCCCCCGTGTCCGACGCCATCGTGACGGTGCTGGCCCCGGCCAAGCTGACGGTGTCGCTGCGCGTGACCGGGGTCCGGGCCGACGGGTACCACGAGCTCGACGCGGAGATGGTCTCCCTCAGCCTGGCCGACGAGCTCGTGCTGACCGACGGTGGGTCGGGCCTGGCGGTGGTGGCCGAGCCTGGCACGCGGGCCGAGGCGCTCGAGGGCCCCGAGGACAACCTGATCGGCCGCGCGCTGGCCGCCTGCGGGCGAGTCGCCTCGGTCCGCCTGACCAAGCGCATCCCGGTCGGCGGGGGCCTGGGCGGGGGGTCGGCAGACGCGGCGGCCGTGTTGCGCTGGGCGGGTTGCGCCGACCCCGAGGTGGCGGCGC
>JARLGQ010000052.1 GCA_031292675.1 Acidimicrobiales bacterium | reverse complement strand
TGTCCAAGTCCAAGGGCAACCTCATCGCCCCGGAGCACTATTTCGAGACCGTCGGGGCCGACGCCCTGCGCCTCTTCCATCTCTTCGTCGGGCCGCCGTTCGACGACATGGACTGGTCGGACCAGACCGAGCAGGTCATCGAGGGCTGCGGGCGGTACCTCGACCGCCTCTGGCGCACCGCGACGTCGGACCCGCCGCTGCGCACGGGCGCGCTCACGGAGGCGGACCGCACCGTGCGCCGGGCGGTGCACCGCACCATCGACGACGTGACGCGGGACCTCGAACGCTGGTCCTACAACACGGCAGTGGCGCACCTGATGGAGCTGCTCAACACCCTGCAGCGCTACGGGCGCGACGGTGGCGCCGACCGAGACGGCGACCGCGACGGGAACGGCACCGGACCCGGCGCGCACGCCGACGTCTGGAACGAGGCGCTGAATGCCCTCCTCCGCCTCCTCGCCCCCATGACCCCCCACGTGGCGGCGGAGTTGTGGGAGCACCGGCACCCGGGGGAGCCCTCGGTGCACCTGCAGTCGTGGCCGACGGCCGACCCCGAGCTCGTCCGCCAGGAGAGGGTGACCATGGTGATTCAGGTCAACGGCAAGGTGCGCGACCGCGTCGACGTGCACGCCGGCATCTCGGAGTCGGACGCCCAGGAGCTCGCGCTCGCCTCGGCCAAGGTGACCGAGGCGCTGAAGGGAGCGACGCCCACGCGAGTCGTGTCCCGCCCGCCCCGCCTGGTCAACGTCGTCGTCTGAGCCCCGCCGGCCTCCGATCCGACTGCTCCGCCCGGCTCAGTCGTGGAAGCCGGCCAGCACGCCCTTCCACAGCTCGGGGTCGACCTTGTACGGCGCGTAGAAGCTGAAGCGGTCCACCATGCCCTCGAAGCGGTTGCGCACCTGCGTGGCCACCTGATCGAGCGGGCACACCACGGCGAAGGCGTCGACGATGTCGTCGCCGATCAGCTCACCCATCTTCACCCACTCGCCCCGCTTGGACAGCGCGTTGAGCTCGGGCTGGAGGTCACCCCAGCCGTGCAGCTCGAGCACGGGGCGGTAGGCGGGCGTCGATCCGTAGAAGGCGATCTGTTCGCGCACACCCCTGTACGCCGCCTGGAAGCTCTCGTCGTCGGTCCCGGTGACCACGAAGCCTGGATACGACACCGTGAGGTCCCCGCGGGTCCTGCCCGCCTTGGCCGCGCCGCGCTCCAACGCGGGGAGGCTGACCTCGCGCAAATAGCGCTCGGTGGTGAACCCGTGGACCAGGAACCCGTCGCCGACCTCACCCGCCACCTCGGTCATGTGCTCGCCCACGCCGGCCAACAGGATCTTGGGGTTGCCGTAGGGGTTCTTGCCCGGGTTGAAGAACGGCGTCATCAGCGTGTGCGTGTAGAACTCGCCGCGAAAGGCGAGGTCCTCGCCCGTCTCCCACGTGTTCCAGATGGCCCGGATGGCGAGGATCATCTCGCGCATGCGCGGCGCCGGGTGTGACCACGGCATGGAGAAGCGCTTGGTGATGTGCGGTTTGATCTGGCTGCCCAGCCCCATCATGAAGCGGCCCTTGGTCAGCAGCTGCAGGTCGTTGGCCAGCACGGCGAGGGTCATCGGGTTGCGGGCGAACGCGACGGCGATCCCCGTGCCGAACTCCAGCGTCTCCGTGTCGCCGGCGCCGACCGCGATCGGGAGGAACGGGTCGTGCCCCGTCTCCGCCGACCACACGCCGTCGTACCCGTCCGCCTCTGCCTTGGATGCCTGCCTCGCGATCCCGCCCACGTCGAACCCGAGGCCCCCGTCGATCTTCATTGACCGTGTCCCTTCTGTCTCATCGGCTACTGCTCCTCGCCGCGCAGGAAGCGCTCCAGCTCCGCGGCGATCTCGTCGCCGGACGGCACCGCGTCGACACCCATCGCGTTGCCCTCCGAGGCGTCGATGCTCTCCTCGAGCTTGCGCACCATGGCCTGGTGCTCGGCGTTGTCGGAGATCAGCTGGTCGACCTGGCGCCGCGAGCTGTCCGCCGCCCGCCGCAGGGCCGAGGAGTCCAGCGACAGACCGGCCACGCTGGCCAGGCCCTCAATCAGGACGGCGCTGGCCTCGGGGAACGGCATGCCCGCCACGTAGTGGGGGACCCGGGCCCACAGGCTCACCACCGGCGTGCCCTCGGCGCCGAAGGCCAGCTCGAGCGCCGAGCTGACACCGGCGGGCACCTCGAGCTCGCCCTGCACGATCCCCACCTGCTCAATGAGGTGGGACGAGGCCGACGGGGCCGTGGCGGCCAGCTTGACCGGGCGCGTGTGCGGCGCCGGCGCGGGGAACGCGCCGAGGCCGACCACCATGCGGACTCGCCAGGCCCGGGCCAGCCCGACCACGGCGTCGACGAAGGCGCGCCAGTGGAAGTCGGGCTCGGGACCGACGAGGAAGAGCATGTCGCGGCCCGACTCGTCCTCGCCCTTGCGCACGACGGTGCGCGGCCACGTTAGTTCCGTGGTGACGCCGTTCACGATCCGGGCCACGGGCCGCCGGGCCCGCTGGTCCAAGAAGTGCTCGCCGTTGAAAGTCACGAGCGCCTCCG